>CAWUOE010000028.1:0-17098 GCA_963923355.1 uncultured Gemmataceae bacterium
CGGATGACCAGGCGATCGACATCCTCGGCCCGGGTGACCTTGATCCGGTTTTCACCCCGTTCAGCAATCACCAGCGACCCTCCCTTGGCTTTGCCCTTGGGAACCGCCAGCCAGTAGGAACGATCATGGGTCGGGCCCGTCTGTTTCCAAACCACCCGGTCGGGAACCGGGTTACGTGAGAACTTGGCCAGCCAAGGCAGCGCCTCCTTGTCCTCCAGATTCATCCAATGCCCTTTCCCCTCACGGATGCGGACAAAATTCTCATACCCCTTGGGGTCATCCTTGCGGAGTTTGACCAATTGTTCCCCGTATTCGGCCCCGATCTTCGCCCGGTTGTACGCGTTGTCATTTGCGCCTACTTGCAAGGCAAACGGCACATTTCGCAGCGATAAAAGTGACACCCCGTTGGGGTGGCCGGCCATCATTGCCGCGCCAGCCCACCAATCGGCCATGCGGGGGGCCATTTGATACACGCCGTCACCACCAGCGGAATAACCCATGATGTACACCTTGTCCGGGTTCACCCCTTCCAAGGCGACGAAGTTTTCCACCAGCCGGGCGAAAAAACGGTCCATGTGCCCTTCATGCCACAGGTTCCAGGTGTTGGTGGGGGCACGAGGTGCCAGATAAATCCCTTCAACGGGTTGATAAAGCTTTTTCTGGTTCTCGTATTGGCCATCATTCACCTTGGCCGGGGCACCGCCGCCACCATGGAGCGAAATCCACAGGCTGCGGCCACCAACCGGTTTTTCACCAAAGATCTTGGTGAAAAAGGGCATCACCAGGTTGCCGTCCTTCAATTCCTTTTTTTCCAGTTCAACGGCCCGTTCCTTCCGAAGGGAAGTGACATGGGCGTCCCACAGCAGGGTTCTGGCCCGGGCAGCATCCTCCTTGGACAGGGGAATTGTGGCGAAGGGTTGCCCCCCGATTTTCCCGAAACCGGCGCCCTCAGTTTTCAGTGCAACCGCCAAGGCATCCACCGCGGCAGCGGAGGCCTTGGCATCCACAGGCTTCTCGGCCCGTGCCAATCCCGCGGCAAAGCCAAATGCCACACAGATGGAAATGAAACATCCCATGCGCATCACACCACTCCTGTTAGACCACGGGCCGGCACTACACGTCAGGCACCGAGGCGAATTTCAACCAGTTGTTCTTTCTCTGTGGCCGAGGTGCGCACGGTTTTTTTCACACCTTCCACCTGGATCTCCACATCCATTTCCCTGGGCAGGTCGAATCCTGCAAAATCGTTCAGGTCGTTGGTTTCTCCCCTGGAGTTTTCCTGTTTTTTGGGCACCCCCGAATCGGCCGGGATGACTGTCACCGGTCGAGCAACCCGTTTCCCCGAGGCATCCACCACCCGCACCAGCAGGCGAACCGTGCCGCTTGAAACGGCTGGTTTTTTGGCATACCGGTCGGTCACATTCTCACCGGGTACCTGGTGGTTCCCCATGGCCCAGACCATCGGGAACCACAGCTTCGATCGCTTGAAACTGGCGGCGTAGATGGCATGCTCAAAGATATCTTTCTTCGCTTGGGCCGCATCGCCGACAAACCAGCCCCTGTCCAACCCTTGTGGATCCTGCTCGCAAGCGCCGGTGAAATGCCAATCCTTGTCCCACACCTCCACCCAGGTGTGGTTTCCCCGTTTGTTTGCCCACAGCGGTGTCCCCACCAAACGGGCCGGAATGCAAACCGACCGGCAAGCATCCGCAAGGACGATGGACAGCCCCGTGCAGGAAGCGAGCCCTGTCTCCAGGGTCTCACGGGCGCTCTGGTTTGGCGCCCTGCGCTTGGTGGAGTATTTGACCTTCAGCTTGCCGAAAAGTTCAGCATTCAGTTTTCGGGCCGCCTCCTCAGGGGTTTTGCAGTCCTTCACCATGGGCAGGCACAGATCCAGAAATTCCCTGCGCCAAGGCTCGCGCGTCTCATCGACATGCGCGTAGGGAAGCACATCATTCAGGAACAACTCTTCCGGAATGGATTTACCCCACGGCATCTCCCGTCGTGCCCGGTATGCCAACCGGGTGTTCTCCAGTAGATAATCGGCTTTCAGGGTTTTGCGGTCACTCGCGGGCATGTTGGCTATCAGGAATTCCATGCCAGGCCGTTCGTCGGCGGTGCTGTCACGCAACGCCCTCTCCAGTTCGGCCCGGTTGTCCCCGGCCCCAGCCAAGGCCTCAACAATCTCGGGTTTTTCCCCCGGGCTCACCAGCAGCAACCAGGGCAACAGTATCTGCGCGATCATGGTTTCACTCCGCTTGAATGGGCAGGCCGGGTTGTTCCCAGCCGTTGGCGGCCAGAAAATCCCTGGCCCAGACATAATGATTCAGCAAACCATCAGTGGGCAGTCCGATCAAACGACAGGCCGCGTAAAGGGCCTCCACGGTGGCCAATCCCTCCTCGGGATCCGTCCCGTAACGGGAACACCGGGGGTACGCTGTGCGAATGCTCCCCAGGCTGCGGCACGACAAGTCCGTGAAATGAACCCGCATGGACTGGGCCCGGCGCCAGGATGCATCCAAAAGGACCAGCGGCTTTCCGGCATCGGCCGCGCTGAGGGGGGGTCCTTCAGTCCATAGCAAGGTTGCCTGACCCACTTCCGGCATCGTTTTGAACGGATAACCAATCACCCGCACCAACGGATGATTCCGAAGCGGCCAGATGGTGCAGCGGTCCTTCCGTTCCTTCACCGATCGAATGATGGTCACCGGAAATGCCATGCCAATTCCCGCCCCCGCGAATCATGGCCTAATCTTACCCCACAGCCCATCCGTTCACCGACCGACTGATCTGTTTTGCCCCCCGCCGATATAAATAACTCAGGTCCCTGGACTGTTTCCCGGGCGATTTCGGCGTTACTTATCTCTCGGAGACATTGGATGAAAATCCACCTTCGATATTGCAGCAAGTGAAACTATGAGCCCCAAGCCGTCGGTCTGGCGGCAAAATTGCTCTCAAGCCTCAAGCAGAAAATCACCTCGCTCGAACTCCAGCCTTCCGATGGTGGCTGTTTCGAGCTCACGGTGAATGGGAACCTGGTCTACAGCAAGCTGAAGGAAGGCAAATTCCCCGATGAGGCATGGGCCCTGGGGGAAGTTTCCGCCTTGGCCTGACCCTTTACCGGTTTGTCCACATAACCCCCGTCTCGCTGGTACAATCCGCAGGAGATTGTCCGGAAGGATCGGGGGTTTTTGCATGGCATGGTTTGGCCGGCGCAAACGATTGATCGACCACGCCTCCTGTGCGGGTTGAGCGGGCAAGCTGCCCCCGGGAAGCATCTCGCAGGTCCTGCGATTCGTGCCTCCCAGCAACGACCCCAACCTGCTGGTGGGCACCCGCACGCACGATGACGCGGGAGTCTATCAATTGCGGGATGACCTCGCCTTGGTGCAAACGGTGGACTTCTTCCCGCCGGTGGTGGATGACCCTTTTATTTACGGCCAAATCGCGGCAGCCAATTCCCTGAGTGATGTCTACGCGATGAATGGCGAACCCAAGACCGCCATGAATCTCGTGGGTTACCCGGATGACACCGACCCGGCGCTCACCTGGCTGGGTCCCATCCTGGCTGGCGGGGCGGACCGCTGCGTATTGGCTGGTGCCGCCATCGTGGGTGGACACACGGTGCGTGACAGGGAAATCAAGTTCGGGCTCTCCGTAACCGGCATCGCCCATCCAGCCGAAGTGCTTACCAACGCAACAGCCCGTCCGGGTGACCTGCTCGTGCTCACCAAGCCCTTGGGTACTGGTTTTGTCACCACTGCCCACCGGGCCCGCAAATGTCCCGATAGCCTCCTCGCCGAAGCCTGCGCCAGCATGATGGAACTGAACAAGTCCGGGAGGGATGCCCTGCGCGCCGCCGGAGGCACTCATGCTTTGACCGATGTCACCGGCTTCGGCCTGGCAGGTCACCTGCTGGAAATGGCCGAGGGCTCGAGGGTGCAGGCGACTATTCGGTTAAACGCCCTGCCGGTCATTCCGGGGGTGGAACCATTCATTCAAAAGCGGTACTTCACCAGGGCCAGCAAAACCAACCGGGAATATGTTTCTCCCCACCTTCAGCTGGGGTCAGGCCTGGATTCCCGGAGCTTGGAACTGTTTTTCGATGCCCAAACTTCCGGCGGGTTACTGATCAGTGTCGCTCCGGACCGGGCACCCGAATTGGTCTCACAACTCCAATCAAGGAAAGCACTTGCAGCCGCAATCATCGGCGAGATTGGTCCATGGTCCCCGGGAAAACCCTACTTGGTGGTGTGTTCCTGAGGCCCTGTCAGGGGCTACCGCACCCAATGATTGAATCGCTTGATTAACTCCCCTGAAAAGCGGTAATATAAGAATCTATCGAGTCCGGGCGTCGCCCGGGCCCTCCCAAGGTTCAGGCGTCGGGACTGGCGCACAGGGAATGGCCGGAAAAAATCGCTGGCTGTTCAAGCAGGAGCCGGAATCCTTCGGGTGGAAACACCTGGTGGCCGAAGGTTCCACTTGGTGGGACGGCGTGAAAAACGCTTTGGCTTGCAAGCATCTGCAAGCTGTCAAACCCAATGACATGATCCTCCTGTACCACACTGGCAAGGAAAAGGCCGTGGTGGGGGAGATGCGCGCTGTGGAAGGGCCAAGCATGCCACCTTCAGCCGGGGCTAATGCCCGGCCCACGGTCCGGGTGGAACCCGTTCGCCCGCTGTCCCGTCCCGTTTCACTCGCCGAAATCAAGGATGACCCAGCCTTGGCGGATTGGGATCTGGTGCGCTTACCCAGGCTGTCGGTGATGCCCGTCAGCCCGGCCCAATGGAAACGCGTCATCGAGTTGGCAAACACCCATGCCTGATCCCAAACCCACCCGGTCCGGCAACGGCAAACAACGTGAAAAATCGTCCAAAAGCCTGGCGGGCCTCCGTCCCGCGGCTGCAAGGCGAAGTGATCGTTTCCTGGCTCAACTGAGTGATTACAAGCGTGTCACACTCGTCACCCATGTGAATCCCGATCCCGACAGTCTCGGTAGCATGATGGGCCTGGCCCATCTGGTTGAAAAGAAACTGGGAATTCCTACCCGCCTCACCCGGGACGGTCTGATCTCCCGCGCGGAAAACCGCGCCATGGTTGACCTGCTCGAGATCGAGCTGGAACCCGTGGACACCATTGCCTGGGATCGCCACGAGGCGGTGGTGATGGTCGACAGCCAGCCCAATACTGGTCGACACCACTTGGGTGAGGACGCGCCCTTGGTTGCCGTGATCGATCACCACGATACCCCCGGCGACCTCGACAACATCGACTTTGTCGATGTCCGCCGCAGCCTGGGTGCCACCTGCTCGCTCGTGACCAGTTACCTGCGCGAACAGCAAGTCTCGCCGGATTCCCGCCTGGCCACTGCCCTGCTCTACGGCATCGAGACCGAACTGTGCGGCTACCCGCGCGAGGCCAGCCCGGTGGATGACAAGGCCCTCATCCACCTCTACCCCTTGGCTGACAAGGACCTGATGGCGCGCATCCGCAATGCGAGGTTGCCGCAGACCTACTTCAACGGCCTGCTTCAGGCGCTGCAGAATTCCTTCATCTACGACAGGCTCATCATCAGTTGGGTGGACGACCTGCCGCAGCCGGAAATGGCCGCCGAGGTGGTCGACTTCCTGATCCGCTTCGAGGAGGTCGATTGGGCCCTCTGCGGCGGCATCTACAACAACAACCTGATCCTGTCGCTGCGCGCGGCCGTGTCGGATGCCCAGGCGGGTGAACTCCTCTCCAAGGTGGTGGGCAAACTGGGACGGGCGGGCGGCCACGATCGGCGTGCCGGTGGCTTGATCCCCCTCACCAGCGTCGCCGAGAGCGCCATCGACAACATCCAGTCGGAGCTGCGCAAGCGCCTGCTGAAAACCATGCACATCGAGGAATGCCGCGGCCAGCGTCTGGTCAGCAAGCGGGACATATTGCATAACCTTCATACCTGAGTCCTTTTGCGGGAGCCACCAGCGTCCACCCGTCTCCCGAAAGGCAGCCATGCGCATCGCGCTCCGCGAAGTCTCCCCGCCCAGCCCCTGCGGCTACCTACCCGACCGGGATTGGCGGATGGAGCACATCCGGGTTGAGTCGATCACAGCGGAGGAATATCAACTCCTCATGGAGCGCGGTTGGCGCCACTTCGGCCATTGGGTTTTCCGCCCGGTGTGCGAGGGATGCCAGGCCTGCCAGTCAATCCGTATCCCGGTGGCCACGTTTCAGCCCAACCGGAGCCAGCGCCGAATCATCAAGGCCAACAGCGGCCTCATCGAGCCCGAATTCCGCGAGCCCCAGGTGGATGAGGAAGCCATCGATTTGTTCGATCGCTGGCACCACCACCAGACGGAGAGAAAAGGCTGGCCGGAACACGAATCGGGAAACTTTGCCAGCTTCCACGATAGTTTCGTGGATCAGCCCTTCTCGGTCGAGGCATGGTACTACTACCTCGACCGCAAGCTGGTCGGGATCGGCTTTGTGGACATCCTTCCAACGGCACTTTCGGCGATCTATTTCGCCTACGACCCCGCCATCCTCCCCCGTTCACCCGGAATCTGGAATGTGCTGCGGATGATCGAGGAGGCCAAGCGCCGCGGCATACCCCATGTCTACCTTGGCTACTGGGTGGAAGGCTGCGCCATCATGGAATACAAGCGAAAATTCCTGCCCGCGGAGATTCTCAACCCTAACGGCCGCTGGAACCCCGCAACCTGACCAGGCCTCCGGTGGATCAGAAATCCTCCGGCGCCGAGTCAAAAATGTTTTTCACTCCCTTGGGACTGGGAAACACTTTTCCGCCGTCGCCCGGCTTGCTTTTCCCATAGGGGTTGTAGAGCGGGTCTCCCACAAAAACGGTCATCCAACTCACCAGCAGGGCGGTCTTGGCATACACCTCCACCACGGTTTCCTCGCCGGTGACCAGGAATCCGAAAAATTCTTCCGGTTTGGGAAACCCCACCGTGTACGGCTCCGCCACGGGTCCCAGCGTTACCGCCGCGCCGTCCTTCAGCAGCCCCACGCACCACACCTTGCTTTTCGCGTCCCGCAGGGTCGAAGCCTCGTAGCTTGCCAGGTGCCACGCCACCGCCCCCCTGTTCAACTTGCAGGCCGGAATGTAATTTGCGAGTGAATACCAACCGCTGTAAAGGGCCGCATCCGGGCAACTCTCGGCCTTGAACAATTCGGGTTTGTCATCCAGCACGGTGTCCAGACCTGATTCCTTCACCACCTGGGCGGCATCACGGTACGACTGGTCATATCCCTCGTAGCCCGTCCCCGTTTCCCCCTTCTTTTCGGGGCTGTAGGCAATACCCCGGGCGTCGAAGTAGGCTTTGCCCTGCAATCCTCCTGCCTCCTCCACCGCGACCGCGTCATCCACCAGTCGCTTCGCTACCTCCTTGCCCGGACCATCCAGCCGTGACGTCATCAGGTACCGATGGTTCTTGTTCCGCTTCGCCTTTGGAAATCTCCAGTTCAACTCGTTGGGTAGAAATCGCGCTAGCGGGTAACCGTCGATCCACAGCATCATCAGTTCCGAATCCACGCAGGCATGCGACTCGGGGTGGATATATTTGGCCTCCTCCTTTTGGAGATCACCCAGCTTTCCCTGCGCCATTTTGATTTTCTCGGGAATTCCGGGTTCCGACTTCTTTTTATCCAGCTCCGCAATTTCCTTTTTCAATTCCTCCATCCGGGGACGGATCCTGTCGAGTTGCGCCTTTTCCTCGGGTGAAGGCTCCTGCCCCCCCACACGCAACGGAACACCGTACACGGTCAGCAGCACACGGATCTGTTTCTCGCGTCCCTTCAGCAGGTCACGAAGGGGAGCCCGGATCTTCTCGTTGTAATCCTTGCGGCTGATATCCTCGCCGGTGGGTAGATTCAACAGCGCCAGGTTTTCCCTGGGTACCTTCCGCTTCGCCAGATAATGCTCCGCAACCTCCACCGAATCTGCCATCGCCTGGTTGGCGATCACCAGGACGTGTTTCCCCTCCAGCTTTTCCGTCTGGGCTCTTACTCCGGATAACCCAAGGGCCAAGACCATCATTCCGGCAATCCAAACTCGCATGGCACTATCCCCTGCCTGGGAAAAAGACCTCCAACCCATCATCCCGCACAGGTGCGGATGGGGAAAGGGTGCGCAAAATTCGGCACTCCACAGTCCGGTCATGGGTTAGGCTAGTGGCAGTCCATTGACTCCGTGGAGATAAATCATGGCCACCCGCGTGCTGTTGGTCCTTTTGGCAGTCACACCCATCACCTGGGCCCAACCGGCCCGGCTCTTTGA
This sequence comes from uncultured Gemmataceae bacterium, assembly GCA_963923355.1. Taxonomy (GTDB): domain Bacteria; phylum Planctomycetota; class Planctomycetia; order Gemmatales; family Gemmataceae; genus UBA6894. The sequence continues at coordinate 8,279 of CAWUOE010000028.1, forward strand.
TGGCAAATCCTTCGCTGGTTGGGAGGGGGACACCAAAACCACCTGGCGGATCGAGGAAGGTGCCATCGTGGGCGGGTCGCTCGAGAAAACCGTCCCGCGGAACGAGTTTCTCTGCACCAGCGAAACCCTGAAGGATTTCGAATTGCGATTGAAATACAAACTCGTCGGCACCGATGGATTTGTGAACGGCGGGGTGCAGATCCGCTCGAAGCGTGTCCCCAATCACCATGAAATGGTCGGCTACCAGGCCGACCTCGGTGCCGGGTTCGATGGCGCCCTTTACGATGAGAGTCGCCGCAACAAAGTATTGGCCCAACCGAAAAAGGAACTCCTGGAAAAAATCCTCAAAAAAGAGGATTGGAACGACTACCGCATCCGTTGCGAAGGCCCACGCACACAACTATGGCTCAATGGCACCCAAACAGTGGATTACACCGAGAAGGACCCTGCCATCCCGCTCGAGGGAATCATCGGCCTGCAAATCCACGGCAACTGTAAAGCTGTTGTCCGATTCAAGGACATCGAGTTGGAAAAGCTCGGCAAATAGCCTACTTTCATTAGGCCCGATTAAACAAACGCCCCGCACACAAGACACCGTGTGCGGGGCGTTTGGGGTTTTTGGAAGATGCCTGTTACTTTTTCTTCTTGCCCGACTTGGCTTTGGCTTTCACATCCTTGCCTGCCTTGGCTTTCTCTTTGGCCTTCTTGGCTTTGCGGATCTTCTTGGCCTTTTTCTTTTTTGCCAAGGCTGCCTTGGCCTTTTCTTTTGCAGACAACTTGGCGGGTTCTGCCTTGGTCTTTTTTGCCGCCTTGGCTGTTTTTTTGGTCACAGGCGGGGGGGTGGGGTTGGCCGGAGTCGCGGCTGGAGGTGCCACCACCACAGGTTTGGCTTCAGGTACCGGCACCGCCGCCTGTGCCATCTCTGCTTGCTGGACTTTGGGAGGCGTGGAGGGATTCAGCACCCAACGGGTTTTGGCCTGCTGGCCCGAATCACGCTCGGCCCCCATCTCGGCCAAAAACGCCATGAAGCCGGCAATTCCCGCCGCGGCCTGAACCACGGGCACCTTCACAGACACTTCAAACAGTTGGGCCTCATCCTCACGCTGCCACAGTTCCCCGGTCATGGGCCAGGGGCACCCGGGGTGGCTGAAACGCCACCTCCAAGCGCGCACCGGCGTGGTAGCGCGAATCTGCGTGAAATCAACCTTGCGCGCCTTTAGGCCGAGCAGCATGTCCAATTGATCCATCCCGAAAAGGGTGTGGATCGGCTCATTGCCACCCAATACTTCCTTGATCTTCCCCTTCCCTACCGGGAGGGTCAGCGATGCCGACTTGGTGATCCCCTTGTCACTCGCGTCCGCCTCGATCTTGAATCCGGGGTGATCGCGCCACATTTGGGGCACTTTGTCCGGATTGACTGGGCGGATCTTCAGGGTGCTGTCATGCTGCCCACCGATCACCCTACGGGCACGCAGGATGATTCCATCGTTGAACAACTCGCTGGTCGGCGTGTCGAAGAAGATGATGTAGCGCTCCCGTTGGTCCACACGCAGACCGAAATGCTGCATCGCGCTGGCAATTTGTTTGGGCGGGATGGTCGCCTTGATTTCCACACCATCCGTCCCTGCCAGGATTTTCGCCACCTGACCCCGGGTGTTCTCACCGCGCTCTTCGCCAAAACGAGCCATGTGTCATTCCTTCGGTGGGGTACTAGGGTCCCTGAACCTAAACCCAAATTATTGCAGACAGGGCCATTTCGGCAAAATGTGAAACTTGGGATGGATAGAAAATTAGGTCTCTTGCGATATTTTTTTCGAGTTCTAGTTTCCCGATCTGTAAGTTTTTTGCAGCTGCATATTTACCCAAGGCGCATCATAAAACCTTGGGTTTAGCTACCCCCTTGAATTCCCCCCACGAATCCCGGATACCCAAACGATCGAAACTCCAGGTTGGATACAAAGCCATGACTCTTTCACTCGCCCTCATGATCGGTCTGATTTCCCCGGGCTGGGATGAACCCCACCGCCCCAACATCGTGGTCATCCTGTCCGATGACATGGGATTTTCCGACATCGGCTGTTACGGCGGCGAAATCGCCACTCCCCATCTGGATGCTCTGGCGGCCAACGGACTGCGATTCACGCAGTTCTACAACACCGCACGCTGTTGCCCCACCCGCGCCAGCCTCCTCACCGGCCTGTACCCCCATCAGGCGGGCGTTGGGCACATGCTGGAAAACACCGGCAAACCCGGTTACACCGGCGGACTGAACAGCACTTGCAGGACCATCGGTGGCATCGCACGTTCGGCCGGCTACCGCACCTATGCGGTGGGAAAATGGCATGTCACCAACAGCACTACCGCCGACGGCCCGCATGCCAACTGGCCGTTGAAACGTGGCTTCGACCGGTTTTACGGCACGATCCACGGGGCCGGCAGTTTCTTCGACCCCTCGTCCCTGGTGCGGGACGACACCATGATTTCCGCCTACGCTGATCCTGAATACAAACCCGAAACCTACTACTACACCGATGCCATTTCCGACCACGCCCGTCGCTTCATCCGTGAGCACCAGCGCGACCACGCCGACAAGCCCTTGCTGATGTATGTCGCATACACTGCCGCTCACTGGCCCATGCACGCTCTCCCCGAAGACATTGCCCGCCAAAAGGGCAAATACGACAAGGGTTACGAGGCAGTCCGCAAGGCCCGCCTGGAAAAGGCTGCCAAACTGGGTCTGGTGGCCCCGAGTCAGGGCATGGCCCCTTCCGTAGGCGATTGGGAAAAGCAGGACAAATCCTGGGAAGCCGCCTGCATGGAGGTATATGCCGCCATGGTGGAACGGATGGACAAGGGGATCGGTCAGGTGGTGGAGGAACTCCGCAAGGCGGGCCGGTTGGAAAACACACTCATCCTCTACCTGCAGGACAACGGGGGCTGCGCCGAGCCGATGGGCCGCGCTGGCAACAAGAACCACCCCAACATTCCCCGGCCTGCATCGCCCACCCTGCCCGCCATGAAACCAACCGATTTTGCCGCCGCTGGCAGCGTGCCGGCGCAGACCCGCGAGGGTTACCCGGTCCGCATGGGCAACCAGGTGATGCCGGGACCGGCCGATACCTATGTGGCCTACGGGCGCAACTGGGCCACCGTGAGCAACACACCCTTTCGCGAATACAAGCATTGGGTGCATGAGGGCGGTATCAGCACCCCCTTGATCGCGCACTGGCCCAATGGTTTTTCAGCCAAGGGGGAACTGCGCAGCCAACCGGGGCACTTGATCGACATCATGGCCACCGTGAAGGACCTGACCGGTGCCCAGTACCCGTCCAATGCCACGCCGCTGGTGGGCAAAAGTCTGTTGAATGCCTTCCAGAACAAACCCATCGAACGCGAGGCACTCTACTGGGAGCATGAGGGGAACCGCGCGGTGCGCCAGGGCGATTGGAAGCTGGCGGCAAAACACCAGGGCGATTGGGAACTGTATGACATTTCCACCGACCGCGTGGAGGCAAACAACCAGGCCGCCAAGCACCCGGAAAAGGTCCGGGAATTGGCGGCCTTGTACGAAGATTGGGCAAAACGCAGCCAGGTGGAATCCTGGCCGGTGAACAAAAAGAAACCTGACTGACCACCCAAATTAGGAATGGGCCACGGGCTTCGTCTCCAGGTTGCGCATCTCGGCGTCAATCATGCGCTGGTTCAGTTGGGCGGCACCGGGAAAGCCAAACACGCCAAAAGCGTGGAAGGCCAATCCAATACCCCAGCCGACCAGCGGGAACAGACTCCACAAAAACCCGCCATTGAACAGATTCAGCCCAACCAGCCCGGCATTCACCAAGGCGAAAAGGACTGCATGGATGTAAAAGCCAATTTTGGCATTGGCCCGACGGCGGGCCTGTTTGAGAAGCATCGGGTTGGCCATGACACAATTCTCCAGCCTGCCCAAAGCCAAAACGGCCCAACAGGTCTGGTTACCCTACCCCCACACCGCGACAATTCTCAGGTGAAACACACTCTTTCCTATCCGTTGGTATTTCACCAGGCCTTTCCAATCGGCAGGATCGGAACAATGGGATTCCCCTGGCACCAAAGGTAATTGGGAAAATATCTAATAGCCTGGGCTAGTACTGCCCCTTCGGCCTGCAAGGAATAAATCACTTCCCCTCCCAAACATCCCGCATCAACTGGTAAATCGCAGGTTCGTTTTCCTTCAATTCCGCCCGGTTGAACGGGAAGAAATCATTGCTGCCAAAATAGGCCTCGCTCATCTCGGCAAAAAACTCCATCGGCGTGGTCAGACCATAGTGCTTCACCCGTTTCCCATCGTAAAGCAGCGATTTGTCCCCATGCCCACTCCTCTTGAAATCCTCGTGGGCTTGGACCACCCGCGGATTGTCAAAACCCAACACCTGGTCGTGGTAGGCGTGCGACAACTCATGGAGAATCACCCAAGGCTGCTCACGGATATTGCGGGATGTCATCAAATCAGCCGCCCGCGGCAAGTGCACACATTTGGCCAATTCTTCGCTGTAACCATTCTTCCTCAACCAGTCGGCGCTGGGATGGTACTGCATGGGCACCAGGCCACCATGGCTCAAGTCCAGCACAATCGGCACCCGCTGTAACCGGGCCACCTTGTCCGCAGGCACCACCACTTTCAGCTCCGCCAAACGGAATGCCAGAAAACGCAGGGCCTTATCCGCCAACTCGCGGTTTTCTGGCAGCAACAGCCGGTCATCCACCCGCACGGTCCAACCTTCCACCTGCCGGTCCGTGCGGTTGGTCGGTTTGGAAGCCTCGGCCTTTCCATTTTTTCCAAGCCCCCGCTCCAGCAACTCCACCATCGAGTTGCCCAGTGCGTTCCCCACCAGGAAATAAGTTTCTGCGTTGCCGAATTCATGGTGGCCGTGCCCTGGGTTGGGGGAGTCTTCCGGTTTGCGCACAAACTCCCGCGTGGACACAAAGGCAACCCTTTTGCCCACCTCCGGCCGCTTGGCAGCATGAGCCTGCGCCTGTCGCAAGGTTTCCCAATCGGGCGGAGCCTTCACCCAGGGACCGGTCAGTTCCCCGATAACCACCGGCAGCTCCGGCGCTTGAAGGTCCTCACGCACATTCCGGATCAGATGGACCAGATTGTTCTCATACTGCGGGATGGCCGTTTTTGGCTCCACTCCATCATTCCAGCCGTGGTACCAGACCAACCCGGACAGCACCGGTTCACGATCAGCGAAGGCGGGAAAATCGGTTTTGAATTGCCCCATGGCTTGGCGCACATTCGCAATCATCCGCTGGTAGTAAGGGCCTGGCACGCCCCCGGCACCGGGTGGCCGAAAGTCCTTGTACAGACTCTTGCCTCCCCAGGCGCATTTGATCAGCAGCACCGGTTCCCGAAAATGGTCACCCACAACATGGCCAAATTGAAGTTCCGGCCCGAAGTGGTGCTTTTCGCCGTATGGTGTGAAACCAAAACCGAGTCGACCTTTCTTCAAGGAACTTTTCTCAGGCTGGTACCAGACCAGAACATCCTCACGCACCACCCAGTTGCCATCCTTGCCGCGCAGGTGGGACAGTCGCTTCGCCCATTCGGGCTGATCGAAAAGGGCCTTCAGGGTGCCCCGGCCCTGGTTGTAGTCCTTCCCATCCAAATCCACCACCGCCTGGCCCTCCATGTTGGATTGCCCGGCCAAAATGAAAACTCGCACCGGCTCGGCAGCGCTTGCCAGTCCCCAGCATGCCATCACCAACAGGCAAGCCAGTCCCCGCACACCAATAATCATGCCTCGTCCCCCCTTTTCGCTTCGGTGCGATGGTACAGCAACCGCCAGCAGGACGGGTTATGCTGTGAAAATGGAATTGAAAAAAAAACGGGACCCACACCATGTTCCGCCTGACCGTGCTCTATGGCCATCCCACAGACCCGCAAGCTTTCGACCGTTATTACCACGCGGTGCACATCCCGCTGGCCAAAAAAATGAAAGGGCTCAGGGGTTGGACCATCGGCAAATGCCAACCCGTCATCCCCGGTGAAAAACCTGCCTATTACCTGATCGTCGGCCTCTACACCGATACGCGTGCCGACATGGAAGCCATCCTGGAATCACCGGAAGGAAAAGCGGCTGTGGCTGACGTGCCAAAGTTTGCCACCGGCGGTTGCACCTTCCTCTTCAATGATGAGGAGGTGATCCTTCCTTACCAACTCTATGGATCAGGCCAGCGCATAGACCCGCGCCACCCCCCCTTGGTAGGCGATGGCTAGTCGTTTCCCATCGGTGGAAATCGCCATATCGCGCACATTGTCTGGCAGTTTGTGCGTCACAAATTCCTGGACAGGCTCCAGCTTTTTATCCGCCGGTTTTTTGGGATCTTTGGCGGGTTCTTTTTTCTCTTCTTTTTTGGCGGGGCTGGCAGGCGGTTTCAAATCATCCCGCCAGGCCCACAGCATGCCGCCATTGCCACCGGCACTGCCCAGAATAAAACCCGACTTATGCCAGGCAACACCCCATCCCGTGCCCTGAAACGCTTCCTTCGACCTTAGTTCCGCCCGCATCTCGCCTGTGGTCCAATTCGCAACCAAAATGACAGGGTTCCCCACCCCCGCGAAGGCGTTGGAAACATTCGTGATACCCGAGCAGGCAATGGACGCGCCGTCAGGCGAGAAAGACCAGGCCCGCACTCCGCCGATGTCCGCGCCGAAGCCGGCGTCATATTTGTGCAGGGCCGCCAAGGTGAACTCCCGCACCAATTGGCCCGAGCCGTCCCACACCTTCACCCGTCCCTTCAGGTCGGCCGAAAGGATGAATTTGCCGTCGGGAGAGAAAGATGCCTGATAGATATGGCAATCATGGGCCTGCCACGCTTTGGCAGGGCGAAGGTCGGGCAGCAGATGAATCGCCAACCGGCCATCGTTGCCGCCGGTCAACACCCTCTCCACGTGGCAATCCACGCCGCGGATCCACCCTGTGTGCGCTTGCGCCTGGCGCACCGGCTCCGGAAAGGGAACTCCCAGCGGCCAGGTCAGCAGCAGACCGTCATAGCCGGCGGTGATCAACCATTTGTTGTCGGGGCTGAAACCGATGGCACGGGTCCACGATGAGTGGCCCGCCATGTCCACCTTCTTGCCGGCGATCTTGCCATCCTTGTCGGCCGTCAGATCCCACTGCTGGATCGTGTTATCCTGGGCGCTGGTGTACAGCCATTTGCCATTCGGGCTGAACCGGCAAGCCAGAAGCGGACTGCCGTTCTTCAGCTCGACAGCCTGCTTCAGCGTCGCCAACTGGAAACCCGGGATCGGTTCGGGGGGCGGGGTGGCAGGCTTGGGTGCCTCCTTGCCCTTGGCTTTGTCCTGCATCAGGCCAGCACCTCGCTGATGGGCGATCCCGTGGGATCCACCATCGGGATGGGGCGCTGGTCGATGTAATACTTCTTGGCCGGGTCCAGACCCAGCGCCTTCAGGTAGGTGGCAAACAAATGCCCGCCGTTCACCTGGCGGTCCACCACCTCGGTCCCCTTGGCGTTTGTTTTGCCGCTCACGGCACCTCCGACAATGCCGCACCCACCCAGGGCCACGCTCCACGCCTTCGACCAGTGGTCGCGCCCGTAGTTGCGGTTGATTCCCGGCGTGCGGCCGAATTCGCTCACCACCATCACCAGCGTGCTGGCCAGCAGCCCCCGCTGATGCAAATCGTCCAACAGGGTGGCGAACGGCCTGTCAAATTCAGCCAGTTGCTCGATGTGGAAATCAAAATTCTCGTGGTGCGTGTCGTAGTTGGTGTGGCTGATCTTCACAAAGGGCGCCCCACCCTCCAGCAGCCTGCGGGCCATCACGCAGTGGCGGCCGAAGTCATGCGTGCCATAGCTGGCCGACAATTTGGCGGGCTCACTGCTCATGTCAAACAGCGCTTTCTTGCCCATCAGTTGCAACGCCTGCTCGTAGCTTTGGGTGTAGGCTTCCGTCATGGCGCTCTTTCGCCGGGCCAAAAATCGCTGATCCGCCGCCCGGCGCATCTCATGACGGGCCAAGTCGCGCTGCGCGTCCATGCCCCCTGGCCGGTCAATATTCTGTGGCGCTCGACCGTCGCTGATCGCCACGGAACCGTACTTGGGCCCCAAAAACGCCGCATCCGCAGCGTTGGCCCCACCGCCACCACCGGGTACAATATTCAGGTATCCAGGTAGGGGATTCTCCTCCTCCGCCACAAACTTGGCCGCCACCGAACCGATGTGGGGATAGTCCAGCGAGGGTTCCTGCTTGCGCCCCGTGTGCATGATGTAGTGGCCCTTGCCGTGGTCATCCTCCGCGGTGTTCAAACCGCGCACCAGGGCCAATCGGTGCATCTGCATGGCGGTGTGCGGCAGCAGTTCGCAAATATGCACACCCGGCGCCGATGTGGGGATGGCGCGAAACGGCCCTCCGGTGGGCGCCCCGGGCTTCGGGTCCCAAGTCTCCAGTTGGCTCACCCCACCGGAAAGGAACACCATCAGCACCCGTTTATGCTGTTTCACCAACGGGTTGGCCAACAGACTTCCCGTCCCGCAGGTAGCGGTGGCAATCCCACCCCCCAGCACACCCAGCATGCCGCGGCGGCTGAGAAGATGTTCGGATGAATTGCACGCGTAGCGGGCCATGGATGCGCTCATGCCGAATACTCCAATGCCATCCAGGGGGGACGAATCAACCCACAAACCGTAATTCCGCCGAACCCAGCAGCGCCCACAACAGGTCACGCAATGCCACTTGCTTGTCCCGTGCCGCCAGTACACGGGCCACTTCGTTTTTTTCCTCGGTGGTGGGCAACCGGGTGAACACTGTCAGATAGA
>CAWUOE010000029.1:0-17041 GCA_963923355.1 uncultured Gemmataceae bacterium
TCTCCGCCCTATCCTCTTGTGCCAGTACCGGGTCAGCCGAGTCCGCTGGACCCTATGGCACCGGGAGCCGTCCCGCCTGCGGGATACTCCCCGCCACCGCTTTTTGCCGCCCCTGCAGGACCAGACCCGTCGGTACCACCCTGGATCAAACCCAAGGTGGAACCGGCATGGCAACGACTCGGCCCGGACGGACGCATGTGGTTTGGCGTGGATATTGGCATTGTTGATCCGGCGGTGGGTCAGCACCTGCAGGGGACAGTGACCTACCCAACCGGGGTGCAGGTGCCAGTTATAGTTCCGCAGGCTCCGCTCGACTGGACGGCAATGCCCACGCTGCAGTTGGGGTATCATTCGCCGGAAAACCGAGGCGACTACGCCATCCTTTGGCGCATGGTGGCATCCAGCGGGCAGGCCCCATTCCTGGTGAACAACCTTCCCACCACCACCACCAGCGAACTGAACCTGAATGTGGTGGACCTGGACTACATCAGTCCCAACCTGTCCCCTTTGCCACGATGGTATATGGGCTACACACTGGGGGCGCGTTACGGTGGTGTCTTCATCCAGTCCATTTCCCAGGGTGACCTGATCTATCGCAAGGCGAGCAGCAATTTCCCCGGAGGGGGCCCCCACCTGAGGGGTGATTTTTCGAGGCAAGTTGCGGCCCTTCCAGGACTGTACCTGGTGGGTTCACTTGATTTTGCGGTGCTTGTCGGCAACGTTTCCCAGAGTTTCGCGGCCTCCAACTATGTCAACGGGGCTTGGCAGGCGGGTGCCTATGAAACCAGCATGACTGTCACGGCGCCTGTATTGCGCGCTGACCTCGGGGTGACCTATCGGCCCCCAGGTGCTGAACGGATGTCGTTCCATGTCGGTTATGTTTTTGAACAATGGTGGAATGTTGGAACCATCGATAATTCCACGGCTGATTTGTATTATCAGGGCGTTCTCCTGCGCTTTGGGCTCGATTTTTGAGCCGGCCGGAGGCTTCGGACCCTGGGTTCGCCATGCCTTTCGTCTTTGATTATCTGCGGAAGGAAGCCATCGAGGCGAAACCGGGATTCAACCGATGGTTGGTCCCTCCCGCAGCCTTGGCCATCCATCTCTGTATCGGTCAGGCTTACGCCTTCAGTGTCTTCCGCCTGCCGATGGCGCGTTTACTCGGTGTCACGAGACCGGTGGACGGCGATTGGAAAATGGAACAAACCTTCTGGCCATTCACGCTGGCCATCGTTTTCCTGGGACTGAGTGCAGCGGTATTCGGCCGATGGGTGGAACGGGTGGGGCCCCGGGTGAGCGGGCTGGTTTCAGCCGTGCTTTGGGCAAGCGGCTTTTTTATCGGTGCGTTGGGAATTTGGTGGCACCAGCTTTGGCTGGTTTGTTTGGGCTATGGAGTTGTGGGCGGGTGCGGCCTGGGTATTGGTTACATCACCCCTGTTTCCACCCTTATCAAATGGTTTCCCGACCGCAGGGGTCTGGCAACAGGTCTGGCAATCATGGGTTTCGGTGGCGGAGCGATGATCGCCTCGCCCCTTTCCGAAAGGCTGATGGCCTGGCTTTCCGGACCTGAATCTGTCGGGGTGGCGGAAACATTCCTGGCCTTGGGTTTGATTTACTTCCCCTGCATGGTGGCAGGAGCCATGGCTTTCAGGCTGCCCCCCGGTCAGTCCGAGCGAGACGCCGCAGCACTCCGTGGCGAAGGAACCAAAGAAGGCGCTTCGATGCAGGTTTTTGAAGCCATGCGGAGCGGATCCTTTTGGTGCTTGTGGGTGGTCCTTTTTTGTAATGTCACCGCGGGGATCGGCATCCTGGATGTGGCATCGCCCATGATCCAGAAGATGTTTCCAGAAAAACTCGACCCGGGGCTTGCGGCTGGTTTTGTGGGCCTTTTGAGTTTGTTCAACCTGGTTGGAAGGATTGGTTGGTCGTCAGCTTCGGACAGGTTGGGGCGGAAAAATGCCTATGTTCTTTATTTGGGCCTCGGTATTGCGTTGTACCTGGTGGCGCCAATCATTGCCCGGGCAGGGTTCTTGGGTCTGTTTGTGGGCGTGATGGCTGTCATCATGAGTCTGTATGGTGGAGTTTTTTCCACCATTCCCGCGTACCTTGCAGATGTGTTTGGGCCCGGTTTCGTTGGCTCTATCCATGGGCGCCTGTTGACGGCTTGGTCCTGCGCTGGAATCGCTGGTCCAGCCATTGTGAATTACGTTTATGCAAGTCAACGAAAGGCGGGTGTTGCCGAATCCCGTGCCTACGATTGGTCGCTCTGGATGGTGGCCCTGCTATTGGTGATCGGTTTTGCCGCTAACCTGGGGGTGAAGCGGATGGTGCGGCAGGCTCAATCAACGGAACACCAAATGGCTGCCAGTGCCGTAGATCATGAGCATTTTTCAGCGGGTGCAGGGGCCTACGGATGGGTGGCGCTTTGCTGGGCCTTGGTTCTGTTGCCTTTGGGCTGGGGTGTCACCATGACTTTGTCTAAGGCAGCCAGGCTTTTGGATCTTTGGTGATACGGTGTATCCCGGTCAAGGCAATGAAATGTCCTTGAATTCAAAGGGGACTTCCAGGCTCACCACATTTTGACTGATCCATTCCACAGATACACCCGCCAATCCGTCTAGGGCACGGCTTTGAAACGTGAACGTCACCTCGTGTGTGGTGCCTCGCGCATTGACGGTGGTGGAGACCCCTGAACCTGCGGGACTCAACACCCTTCCGTCCAGGCTGAAACGGAATTCAGCCGGATTGATGGAATGCTGAGTAGGAAGGAACATGGGCCCTTGGCCCAAAGGTAATCCGGGCATGGCCGCGGGTTTGGGATTTCCCGGGGCCGGGATGCCTGGCAAAGGAACCGCCATCGCAATGGGTGGTCCGAAGGCATCGACAGGGGGGTAAACCTGAAACCGTACCTGGAAATTACCCGGCCGGATTTCCAAGGCCTGTTTGACCTCAATTTTTAAACCATCTCGACCTTCAAAGGATTTTCCTTCCGAATCGCCCAAGTCATCAATCCGGATCAATGGCCGGTCAATCTGCAGCAAATCGATCTGGGCGGTGCCTGCCAGGCAACCAGCAACATTGCCACCGGGCAACAATTCCAGAACGGCATCCTGCCTGGCTGGTACCGTTCGGGACAGCGAGGAGATGATCATAGCTCCACGGCGTTGTTGGTTAGGGGGCGGACTGGGCGCCGTGTATTTCCACGCCAAAAACTTTGGGTCTTTTGGTTCTCCTGGCTGATTGCCTGATTTGGGGGTCAGGCTCCGCAGGTTCAAAATGCGCGCATCGGTTTGCGAATGCAGCGTTAACTTGTAACCGGCCGCGTTTTTTCCAAGGCTGACCCTCACACCCAAATCGGTGTTTTCCCAGTCTGGGGAATCTTCACTTGGCCGGGGTATCAAGGGAATGCGAAACGGCGCCGGCTCCAAATACCCCCGGGCGGTGCGGGATGGGCGTCGGCGCCACATGTTTGGATCACCAGGCTCTTCCTCTTGTTCCACTTCCACCTTTTCACGGAGATCAAATCCCACCTTGATCAAGCGAAGGGCCTCCCAAACGGAAACTTTCTCCAAGGCAAGGTCCAATCGCTTGGTGCCCAAACGGTCTCGCGGGTCGGCGAAATCGATGCGCATTCCAGAAACTTTGCTGAATTCCGCCAAGGCTTCGGAGGCGTTTGCCTGGTTCAGTTTCAGGGTGATGAGTTGCGGGGCCAGGGCCTTGCGAGTCCATTCGCGTTTTTCCAACTCGCCTACCAGGTCGCCGGCGCGTTTCCTGATTTCCGCATCGGGATTTTTCATCGCGTTGCGAAGGAGGGGCAGAACCTCGGGACCCATGGACCGCAATCGGTCAGAGGCCTTTTCGCGGGTTTGAAAATCTCCGGACCCCAGTTGGGCAATCCATTGGCTTCCATCTCCAATTGTTGATGAGGTGTTTTGCCCCGACAGCTTTTGGGACCAAGCGGGAAACAAACCCAAGCAGGCCAAACCTAGGATGGTCGACCAATTTCTGAGTCCGGTTTTGGCTAACAGCCTTAGCAACATGTATGGCTGCCCTGTCCGGATGGGAACTTCGGTAAGTGAATGGCCATATCATCTGAAATCTTTGGCAGGGTGCAAACCAAAAAGCACAGAATTAGCATGAAAATCCAAAGCAAATGATTGACATAGCATTAGCGTTTAATGCCTACTTCTGGAAATAATTATGAATAAAGTGATTGCATTGCATCGTGGTAGGCGGTCCTTGGACTATTCCCCATCATTCGGTTTTTTTACGCTGTCGGGGTAGCTTGGGCAGAATAATCCGGGCCTCCGGCAGTGAGGGTCAGCGTGGCAACAGTATTGGTGACCGGCGGTTGCGGTTTCATCGGCAGTAACTACGTGCGCATGGTTCTCGACCAGGAATCCACCACACGGGTGATCAATCTGGATGCCCTGACCTATGCAGGCAATGTTTCCAACTTGAAGGGGTGCGAATCCAATCCCAACTACCGTTTGGTGGTTGGCGATATCGCAGACCGTACGGTTGTGGAAAAGGTGTTTGCTGAACACAAGCCCGATGAGGTGGTTCATTTCGCTGCGGAAAGCCATGTTGACCGCAGCATCCTGGATAGTTCTCCCTTCATTCGTACCAACGTGCAGGGCACCCAGGTGCTACTGGATGTGAGCCGGGCCTCTGGCGTCAAGCGTTACGTCCAGGTGAGCACCGATGAGGTATATGGGAGCCTTGGGGATTCGGGTTTTTTCACCGAGGAAACTCCACTGGCTCCCAATAGTCCCTACGCGGCCAGCAAGGCCGCATCCGACCTGCTGGTTCGAGCCTACGTCCATACCCATGGATTTCCGGCCATCATTACCCGCTGTTCCAACAACTATGGTCCCTACCAGTTTCCCGAGAAACTGATTCCGTTGTTCATCAGTAACCTTCAGGCCGACCAACCGGTACCGGTTTACGGCGACGGCATGCAGGTCCGTGACTGGATTCATGTGCTGGATCATTGCAGGGGAATCCATGCAGCCTTGCGTAAAGGGAAACCCGGAACTGTTTACAATTTGGGCGGTCGTTGCGAAAAGGCAAACATCGAGCTGACCAAAGCCCTGTTGAAGCTTTTGGGCAAGCCGGAATCGCTCATTCGGTATGTGGCGGACCGGCCGGGGCATGATCGACGATACGCTATCGATTGCGCGTTTGCCGAAAGGGAGTTGGGGTGGCGTCCCACCACTCTTTTCGAGGAAGGTCTTCAGGCGACGGTGGATTGGTATCGGGAAAACAGCGCTTGGGTCGACGCGATCAAAAGCGGCGCCTACCGCCAATATTACCAGACCCAATACGGCCACCGAGGATTGTGAGAAAACGGACCCGTGCGGGTTCGCCGGTTGTTTGATTGAGTTTGTCAAGAAGGATTCGGGGAAGGGAATTCCAATGCCCAGCGCTTTGATCACTGGTATTACCGGTCAGGATGGCAGCTTTTTGGCCGAATTGCTGTTGGAGAAGGGTTACACGGTTCACGGGGTGGTCCGCCGAGCCAGTACCGAGAATTTTGAACGGATTCATCACCTGCGGGACAAAATTCACCTGCACCAAGCCGATTTGCTGGACCAGCTTTCCATCATAGATGTGATCAAGAACACCAAGCCCACCGAAGTTTATAACCTCGCGGCCCAGTCGTTTGTGCCAACCTCCTGGAACCAGCCTGTGCTGACCGGTGAGTTCACGGCCCTGGGGGTGACCAGGGTACTTGAGGCGATTCGCCTGCTGGATCCCAAGGGAATCAAGTTTTACCAGGCCAGTTCCTCGGAAATGTTCGGCAAGGTGCAGGAGGTGCCGCAGAAAGAAAGCACTCCGCTTTATCCTCGTTCTCCCTATGGTGTCGCCAAGGTCTACGGTCACTGGATCACCATCAATTACCGTGAAAGTTTCAATATGTTTGCCTGCTCGGGAATCCTGTTCAACCACGAGTCGGAGCGGCGGGGCAAGGAATTTGTGACCCGCAAGGTCACCGACGGGGTTGCCCGCATCAAGTTGGGCAAGCAGAAAGTCCTGAAACTGGGCAACCTCGATGCCCGACGCGATTGGGGTTTTGCCGGCGATTACGTCGAGGCGATGTGGCTGATGCTGCAACAGGAACAGCCGGATGATTATGTGGTTGCAACTGGGCAGACCTGGGAGGTCCGCGAGCTGGTCCGGCTCGCCTTTGAGCGGGTTGGACTTGATTACACCAAGTATGTCGAGTTGGACCCTGCCTTCTTGCGTCCCGCCGAGGTGGACCTGCTGGTGGGCGACCCGTCCAAGGCCGAGAAAAAACTGGGTTGGAAGCCCAAACTCAGCTTTGAGCAACTGGTGCATCGGATGGTGGATGCTGACCTGGAGAGGATCAAGAAGGAAGGCTGATTCCCGCATGGTTTTCAGTCGAACCCTGCTCGGAAGGGAAAGGGATGCGCGTCCTGGTTACCGGTGCTACCGGTTTTGTTGGTGGATGGATGGTGGAGCGGCTGCTGGCCCAACCGGGTTGGCGGCCGCTTGGCCTTGGTCGGCGGGAAACATGGCCGGATGACTTGGCGCACCTTCGCGAGGTTCCACTGGTGGCGATCGACTGGAATAAACCGGAGACCATCGCCCACCAGGTCAGCAGATTCGAACCGGACGCCATCATTCACCTTGCCGGGTACGCCAGCGCCGGAACTTCCTTCCGTGAACCGGAGGCGGCCTGGTGGGGTAATTTCTCGGTGACACGTTCCCTGTTTCAGGGGATCGAAGCCAGTGGTCAAACCCCCCGGATTCTCCACGTCGGCACCGGATTGGTCTATGCTCCCCCGGAAGGGGATGCCCTTTTGGATGAAAATGCCCCCTTGGGACCTGCCAGCCCCTACGCGGCCAGCAAGTTGGCTGGTGATTTTCTTGCCCGAAAAGAAGGAGAACGATTGGGGCTGGAGGTGGTGGTGGCTCGGCCCCTCAACCATATCGGCCCACGTCAGGACCCCCAGTTCGCGTTGGCCAGTTTTGCCAGGCAAATCGCGCGCATGGAAAAGGGGCTCCAGCCTGCCATGCTTGAGACGGGAAACCTCACACCGGCACGCGACCTGTCCGATGTGCGCGATATTGTCGAGGCGTATTGGCTTCTGATTCAGAAGGGGGCCTCTTGCGGGACCTACAACCTTGGTTCTGGCAAGGCCTTGAGGATGGGAGATGCCCTTCAGCGCTTGCTGGCTCATGCGCGGGTGAACGTGGAGGTGGTTACCCGGGGTGATTTGCTTCGGCCGGGTGAACCGGAAGTTTTCCGCGCCGATACAGCCAAATTGCAACGGGATACCGGTTGGTCACCAAGGCACAGCCTCGATGAAACTTTGTCGGACTTGTTGGGTTGGTGTCGGGAAAGGGTCTGACTTTCAGGTCCGGGAAGCCCATTCTGTCCAGGGATGTTAAAAAGAAATCAATGATTTCTGTTTATTGGATATAGAAAAATGAAGATTGCTATATTGGGCACTGGTTATGTGGGTTTGGTCACCGGGACATGCCTGGCGGATTGCGGCAACGAGGTGAACTGCATCGACAAGGATTCATCCAAAGTTCAGGGTCTTCAGCAGGGAAAGGTCCCCATCTACGAACCAGGGCTGGAGGAATTGGTCGAACGAAACTCCCGCGAAGGTCGTCTGCGATTCACCACCAACTTGGCTGATGGTTTGCGGGGAGCCCGGGTGGTGTTCATTTGCGTGGGGACACCCCAATCTGAAACCGGGGCGGCAGATCTGTCCACGGTATTTGCCGTGGCTGAGGCGATCGCCAAGGCGGCAGAAGATCCCAAGTTGGTGGTGGTGAAGAGCACCGTACCCGTTGGAACCAATGCCAAGGTTTTGGAAATCCTTTCCAAGGCAGCCATTTCCCACAAAGCTGCCAGCAATCCGGAGTTCTTGAAGGAAGGTGCCGCAATCGAGGATTGCACAAAGCCGGATCGGGTGGTGGTGGGTGTTCGTGATCAGGAATCAGCTGAATTACTTAGGGAACTGTATGCGCCCTTTCTGCGGACTGAGCGCCCTTTCCTGGTGATGTCGCCCGAAAGTGCGGAAATGACCAAGTATGTGGCCAACGCCATGCTGGCCACCAAGATCAGCTTCATTAATGAGATGGCGAACCTTTGCGAGCGCACCAACGCTGACATCAATGATGTCCGCCGGGGCATCGGGCATGACGCGCGAATCGGTTTTCAGTTCCTTTTTCCAGGGGCTGGGTACGGGGGTAGCTGTTTCCCCAAGGACATCCGGGCTGTAATCAGCATGGCCTCAGAAAAAGGGATGGAATCGCGCATTCTTCAATCCGTGGATGAGGTCAATGAGGCGCAAAAAATGCGTCTTTTCCAGAAAATCAGCGCCCATTATGGAGAAAGCCTCCGGGGGAAAACCTTCGCCATCTGGGGTCTGGCGTTCAAGCCGCGCACGGATGACATCCGCGAAGCCCCCTCTTTGGTCCTGATCAGCGAACTGCTTCGAAAGGGCGCTCACTGCCGCGTGCATGATCCCGAGGCCATGGACAATGTTCGCGCCCAGCTTGGTGGTCAAATCGAGTATCTGGACCGGCCCATGGACGCCGTGAAGGGGGCCGATGCCTTGGTGATCGTCACCGAGTGGCAGGAATTCCGTTCGCCAGATTTTTCCGCTTTGGCGTCCACTTTGAAGGACAAAGTAATTTTCGACGGGAGGAACCTGTACGAACCCAAGGCTCCGGCGGCTTTTGGTTTGACCTACCATTCGATCGGGCGTGCCACGACCGGAGCCCGTTGAAAACAGACCCTATGCCTGATCTTTTCCTGTCGACCAGGATTAATGCAAGTTACTCGGCGGTGCGATGAAACTTACCCGGTGGATTTCAACGCCTGCCGGCCCGGATGAACTGTCCGCGGAAGGCGTGGTGATCCAGATTCGGTGGACCGGATTGGTTTTCGGTTTTCTCCTGGCAAATACCAGTCCCGGTGCCCGACAAACCGCCCTTACCCTGGACCTGCTGCTGGCGGTGGGCCTGGTCTTTACCACGCTGGATACATGGTTTTTTCGCCAAAAAAGTATTTTTTTGGGGAAATACCCGCTTTTCATTTCCATGATGGAGGCGCTGTTCATCGGTCTATTGGCACACTTTCAGACGGGGCCTTCCAGCCCGTTTCGTTACTACTATCTGCTTTCGCTGTTGTGCTGCATCCTCCGTTACGGGCCCGGCATTGTGTGGGTCACCTGCGGATTGCACCTTGCCAGTTGGGCTGCCCTGTGCCTGGTGGATATCGGGAGGCTTGGAGGCGAGTCCTGGTTGCTGATGCCCGTGGTGCTGGTTTGGTCGTCCTGGGCGGGAACTGGCTTGGTTTCATGGAAACGCAGGACCCGTACCGAGCTTGAACGCCTCAACCAGGAATTGCTTGCCAGCCAGAGGGACCTGGAGGCTCGGATCGACCAACGCACCCGTGAGTTGAAGGAAGCCCAGGCCCAAATGGTACAGCAGGAAAAAATGGCCAATTTTGGGTTGTTGGCAGCGGGAATCGCCCATGAGGTGGGAAATCCCCTCACTGGTGTGACCACACTGGTCCAGATGCTTCAGCGCCGTGACCAGGACGGGTACACGATGGAAAAGCTGGGGTTGGTGGCCGGCGAATTGAACCGGATGCGTGACATCCTCCGCGAACTCACGACATTCAGTCGGCC
Source organism: uncultured Gemmataceae bacterium (assembly GCA_963923355.1). Classification (GTDB taxonomy): domain Bacteria; phylum Planctomycetota; class Planctomycetia; order Gemmatales; family Gemmataceae; genus UBA6894. The sequence goes on from CAWUOE010000029.1 coordinate 9,678, forward strand.
CGGTAGTCGGGAACGCTCGTGGGAGGATCCGATGGATTTACTTCAGGAGGCCTCAGGAATCGCCAAGTACCACACGCGTTCCGGGTCCCGCATCCGGCTGCCCGATGGTTTGGAGGGGGGCCGAAAGATTCTTTGCGAGCGGGGACAAATGACCCAGGTCTTCCTGAATCTCATCCTGAACGCATTGGACGCGGCCGGGCCACAGGGCAGGGTGGAACTGCGGTTGAATTCCACGGAGGACCAGTGCCGCATTCAAGTGCGTGACGATGGCCCTGGAGTGGATCCTGAACTGTTCGGCAAGCTTTTCCAGCCTTTTGTCACCTCCAAAAAAGAGGGGACGGGCCTGGGATTGTACCTGTCCCGCAAGGTTGTGCAGGCTCACGGAGGCACCTTGGAATGCAAGAATCCTGTTGACTCTGAAGTGGGGGCAGTTTTTGAGGTGATGCTCCCCATTGGCCGCAGAATCCTTGAAGAATCGGGCAGCAAAAGCAAACATCCCGAAACGCGTATGGAAGGGAAAGAAAAGTCATGACCAAGAGCCAAGGCAAGGAAATGCCGGATGAACTGCGCGGGGCCCGGATTCTGGTCATTGATGACGAGAAACTGATTCGCGAAAGCCTCGTGGAATGTCTGATTGCCGAGGGGTTTCAGGCTTCTGGGGCTTCCACGGGTGAAGAGGCGGTGGAACTGGCCACACGCCGGACTTTTGACCTGGCCCTATGCGACATGCAACTACCAGGAATCTCCGGAATTGAGACCTTGGAGCGCTTGCTTCGCTTGGACCCTTCCCTGATGGTCCTCTTGATGACGGCTTACGGCACGGTGGAGACAGCGGTTACTGCCTTCCAGCGGGGGGCGCAGGACTACCTGATGAAACCCGTGCTGCTGGACGAATTGTTCGGCAAGCTGCGGCGGCTGCTTGAGCAGCGCGCGACTCGACTGGAAAACCAGGCACTCCGAATCCAGGTTCGCCAAATGGAGCGGGCGGAAGGGGAAGGGGGCCTTGTTGGTTCAGGTCCAGCCATGCGGGCCCTTAAATCCCTTTTGGCCCGTGTGGGACCAACCCGTTCCACGGTCCTGATCCAGGGTGAAAGCGGCACTGGCAAGGAATTAGCCGCCAGGGCGCTGCACGAGTTGGGTGAAAGGAAAAGGGACCCTGAAGGACGGCGTCCCGGTCGTTTCCTCGCCATCAATTGCGCGGCGATTCCCGCCGATTTGCTGGAAAACCAATTGTTCGGTCATCGAAAGGGGGCTTTCACTGGTGCCGACAGGGACCAGCCCGGGATATTCACTCATGCGGGGCCGGGCACCGTTTTTTTGGATGAAATCGCCGAAATGCCCCTGGCCACCCAAGCGAAACTGCTTCGAGCCATTGAGGAAAAAGAGGTGCTGCCGGTGGGAGCGACTGAGCCGGTGAGGGTGGAAGCTCGTATCCTGGCCGCCACCAACAAGGGGCTCACTGCCGAGGTAGCTGCAGGACGCTTCCGGGAAGATCTGTTCTATCGATTGAACATAGTCAGCCTGACATTGCCCCCATTGAGAGAGCGCCGGGAGGATATCCCCGAGTTGGCCGAGTACCTGTTGGGTCGCCACGCACGTGAGCTGGGCCGAAATTTCACCGGGATCAGTCGGGAAGCCATGGCCCTGTTGATGGCGGCCCAGTGGAAGGGCAATGTCCGCGAGTTGGACAACGTGCTGGAACGGGCTGTCATTTTGGGGGATGGCCCCCTGGTGCTTCCGGTGGATTTGCCCCCGGACCTGCGACAGGATCAGGAGGATCCCGATGCCGTGGAGAGCTTGGTGGAGGCCGTCCGGCGCTTTGAAAAACGACACCTCGAGCGGGTCCTTGGCCTCTGCTCCGACGAATCCGGAGTTGCGGACAAAAGGGAGGCGGCCCGCAGGTTGGGGATCGCCCTGAGTTCGCTGTACCGAAGGATGGGTGAACTGGGTATGAGCGGGACCGGTTGATCAGCCCTGCTGTAATCTTTCCGCATACCAGCCAAGCAGGGCCTTCACCTGGAATGGCCCCAGATTGGGTTCCAGTGCCAGCAGCCTGCAGACCAGCCCCGAGACATGCGCCGTCGCGCAGGAGCTGGAAGGGGAGGCCGTGGTAACACCCCAATACCCGAGGCCCCTGGCGCGAAATTCGGCGGTATCTCCCGGACGATATTCCAAATAAAAAGGATCTTCAAAAATTGCTTTGGCCACGCTGACCAACGGGGGAGGGTTGTCGGCGGGGGCGCTTTGGAGCACAGGGTGCGCGTTGTGTGCGGAGGCGACAACCACAATTCCGGCCCGGTAACAGGCGAGCACTTCGCGCGCCAAACCCTGCCGGGCCAGTTTGCACCTGGGAGTGTCCCAGCGGTCTTCCGGAATTCCAAGGGACAGATTCACCAACCGGCAGTGGCCGTTTTGCCGGATTGCCGACAGGGCACTGACGAGGGCCTCGGGTTCGGCAGTCGGTCTACCATCAAAAACGTCGTGGGATTCCACATGGATTGCCGGAGCCTGGCGCAGCAGGATGTCCGCCATCAAGGTGCCGTGGGTGGGGGCCTTGCGCTCGTCTTGGCTGGAGTTTGAATTCCCGCCCACCCAGCAAGCATCGGGATGTCGTTCCTTCAATAAATCCCACTGGATTCTGGTGTCAATTAGGCCAACCCTGACACCTTGGCCGCGGGAGCCAGGATCCCGAAGTATTTCCACCAAAGGTGTTTGCCCCCTCCAGCGCACCAGTGGATTGGAGGAAGGCGAGGCGCCTGGTGAATTCAACGGCCAGACTCCATGCCACGAAGGAATCGTGCGGTTTCAATCACCAACTTTCGGGCATGGTCCAAAGCCGGAGTCCCAAACTCCCGGGCCAAGTCCGCAGCCGTCCCCAGCAGTTTGGATGCGGCTTCGCCGGCGCCTGGTGGCAGGGATTCTTGCCAGCATTTCTCCAGATCGGCCCGGACGTTTTCAACCAAACCGGTCAAAACCTGCGGTTGCCCCTCAGAGGAATGGTTTTCCAGGCTGTTGCCCAGTTGTTGGGCCCTGCTGAGGGCCTCTTCCAGTGCAGTCATCCACTGGGTGGCGGAGGCGGTTCCGTTTGGATGGACAGGGTGGGATGCCAAAGCTGGTTCCACCAAGGCTGATAACCTGTCGGCTTGGCCGGAAAAAGTGGGTAGGGAACTTGGATTTCCAAAACTGTAGAAGCAAAAGGCCGAGCATCCACCTGACTTGAAATGCACCGGAATGGCCAGTGCCCCGGTGGGTTTCCGAGGTTTTTCCCATGGAGCCGGATGGATCTCACCCGATTGTTCCGCCTTACCATAATCCGGCAGATGGACCGGTTCACCTGATGCCAGACAAAGTTGTGCGATTGTCCCTTCCAGTAACGAATCATTCAGCTCCACTGCGATTCCCGTGTGGGAATCCAAAGCCCGCCAAGGGGTGCCTTTTTCTTCTGGACAAATGACTAGAGCCCCTAAATCCGCAGAGAATGCACCTGATAACAAACGGAGGAGGGCGGTCAGGGAAACTGCATTGGCTTCAGTCCGCGGTTTCAGGTCAGAAACATGACGAAGCCAAGGCAATGCCTGGGAAACACTCTCACGGAATGCCTGCAATTCTCGTTGGACCCGTTTTTCCCTTTTTTTGGGCCGTAATTGCTCTAATTGAGCCTGGACGGAACCCAGAAACGCTGATTCATCCAAACCGGCATGCTTGTCGAGGTAATCCCTCACACCCAACCGAAGGGCGTGTAGAGGGGTAGCCAAATCGGCGTATCCGGTCACCAGAATGGCAACGATGTCCGGATGGAACTCTTTGAGTGAGGTCAGAAGTTCGAGACCGTTGATGCCGGCGCCCAGATTCCAATCGAGGATTACCAAATCAATCGAATACTGGTTGGCCAACTCTAAAGCGTTGCGGGCACTTTCGGCTTCGAGGATGCGGGGCCGGGGGTTCAGTCTTTCCAGCCAAATACGGAAGCTGGAGCGAACATCCGGCTCATCTTCAACCAATAAAAGACACTCTGGTTCGTCCATGGCTCACCTCAGGGGTTACACCATTGTGACGAGGGCCGGTTCAGGGAGCCAGATGCCTGACTGGGAATCTTGGCAAATGAATCAAGCCGCCGACTGGCTTTCCCTGGGAAGGTCTTTGCTGCCCACCAGGGTCAGGTTGAGGCCAATTTGCACCGGGACAGGTTTGCCATCGATTTCCAGGGTGGCTTTTCCATTCAGGTACCACCCCAGGGATCCGGTGGAGAATTCCTTCACATCGGCCAGCATGGTGTTGGCGCCGATAGTCACACTGACAGGCTTGGCCTTTTCCAAAAACTCCGCGCGAGTTACAGGGCAGGTGCTCTTGGCCATGGTGTTGCGGTCTCCCAAGCGCGTTGGATCACAACCTTGCCACCCCAGGGACCCGATGGGTCTGGGGGGGCAGTCGTGACCAGTTTTCAAGTCCGCAGAGTTTAGCATGCGGTCACGGCGCTGGAGCAAGGGCGTTTGGTTCCGGATGGAAGGGGTGAAGGGGCTTCCTTTTGCCTGCCATGCCTCTGCGTGACCCGGATTTCGCAAATCCATGCACTACAATGAAATAGGTAGTATTTGGCAGGTTTAGGGGATGGATGGCGGATATGCCCCCAGCGACCGAAAAACTCAACCTCCCGATATGGATGGAACAGTATGCTGCTCCCCACGCCCCCACGACCCGAGAGGAAATGCTGAGTCGTGGGTGGGACGCGGTGGACGTGGTTTTCGTCACGGGTGATGCTTACATCGACCACCCAAGCTTTGCCATGGCGATCCTGCATAGGGTTTTGGAAAAGGCCGGTTTTCGGGTAGCCATCCTCAGCCAGCCCGATTGGCGCACGTGTGAACCCTGGAGACAATTCGGGCGCCCTAGGCTGTTCTTCGCCGTCAGTGCCGGCAACATGGACTCGATGATCAACCATTACACGGCCAACAAAAAAGTCCGCAACGATGATGCGTACTCCCCGGGTGGTCGGATCGGGCTAAGGCCGGATCGCGCCACGCTGCCTTATTGCCATCGGGCCCGGGAGGCATTTCCGGGTGTGCCGGTGATTGCTGGAGGCGTGGAGGCCTCTCTCCGTCGCCTGGCCCATTACGATTACTGGTCCGACACGGTCCGGAAATCGATTCTCCTGGATTGCAAGGCAGACCTGGTCGTTTACGGGATGGGTGAATCGAACATTGTTGAGATAGCCCGTCGTTTGGCCGCGGGAGAAACCCCGCGCGGCCTGCGTGACCTGCGCGGGATCGCTTATGCCCTTGGTGCTTCGGAAACTCCTCCCGAGGCGGATTGGGCTGCCTTGAGCCGGAACCAGTCCTCAGGACCTGCTGGTGACTTGGCGTTTCAGATGGAAAAACTTCCGTCCTACGAGGCGGTTGCCGCTGACAAAATGAAGTTTGTCGAAGCGACCCGCATCATTCACCACAACACCAATCCGTTCAACGCCAAGGCCCTGGTCCAGTATCACGGCAACCAAGCCGTGGTGTGCAATCCCCCCGGACTGCCGCTGGAGCAATCGGAGATGGACCGGATCTTCGGCCTGCCTTACAACCGCAGGCCGCATCCCTCCTACACCGAGCCGATTCCCGCCCATGAGATGATCAAGGATTCGATCACCATCATGCGGGGTTGTTTTGGTGGTTGCACCTTCTGCTCGATTACCGCCCACCAGGGGAGGATCATCCAGTCGCGCAGTGAAGAGTCGGTGCTGGAGGAAATTAGAAAACTATCCAAGGATCCGGAATTCCGGGGAGTGGTGAGCGATGTTGGCGGCCCCACCGCGAACATGTACCAGATGCGGTGCACCAGGCCGGAGGTTGAAGCCAAATGCCGTAGGCTGTCCTGCGTTCATCCCGGAATCTGCAAGTTGCTGGGAACAGACCATGGTCCCCTGATCGAGTTGCTGCGCAAGGCTCGAAGGGAACCCGGGATCCGGAAGATTTTGGTGGCCAGTGGAATCCGCATGGACTTGGCCCAACTGGATCCGACTTACATGCGGGAGATGGCCAGCCACCATGTGGGCGGAACCCTGAAGGTGGCCCCCGAGGCGGTTGACCCCCGGGTGCTCGACCTGATGAAAAAGCCTCGCAATGTGAATTTTGAAGGCTTTGCCATCGCATTCAAAAAGGCTTCCGCCGAAGCTGGCAAACCGAAACAGTATCTGGTCCCGTATTACATCGCCAGTCACCCGGGCAGCGATCTCCAGGCCATGATTGAATTGGCGCTTTTCCTGAAAAGGAATGGCTATCGGCCCGACCAGGTTCAGGATTTCATTCCCGCGCCATTCGATATCGCCACTTGCATGTACCACACCGGTATCGACCCGATGACCGGCAACGAAGTGCAAGTGGTGAAGGCATTGAAGGATCGCAAAAAACAGCGCGCCCTCCTGCAGTTTTTCAAACCCGAGAACTGGTTCGAGGTGAGGGCGGCGCTGCTGGAAGCTGGCAGGGCGGACCTGATCGGCAAGGGATGTGATGCCCTCATCCCAGCAGACCCACCCAAGGAGGCTTTGGCGGCAAAACGAGAACGGGCTCAACGGGCCCTCTCCGACGACCATTACCATGCCGTGGGCAAGCAGACGGATAGTCGGGGCAAAATGCAGCCCAAGGGAGATGGTGGCCCGCGAGGGGGTAAGCCTAAGCCCAAAGGATATCGGCCCAATCGGGCGACTGCTGGCAGGCGCCTCAAACCTGGACGGCCCGGCATGGAAAAGAAAACACCAGACGGGGGCAAGGTTTGACCCGATCCCAAGACTTTGCGTGCCAGGATTCGGATGACGGGAAAACCTTGGCAGCCTGTCTGAAACAGTGGCTTCCCGGCAAATCCTGGGCGGATGTCCGTCAATTGGTCACCTCACGTCGGGTGCGTGTTGGCAGGGAACCAGCCATAGATCTTTGCATGGATCCCGCACGCCGCGTGCATGCTGGGGAAAAAGTGGTTTTAAGCGCGGAATCTGCCGCACCGCCCCCTAGGGCAGGGGCTATCTTGATCCGGCATGCCGACAGCCAAGTGGTGGTGGTGGAAAAGCCATCCGGAATATCCACCGTGAGGCACCCAGCCGAACGTCAGTGGAAGGAAAGCCGTCGGGCCTTGGTGCCATGCCTGGATGAGTTGGTTCAGGATCAATTGCGGCAGGCCCCGACGGGAGCCAAAAAAAACCAAGCCAAGGGACAGGGTGCAGGGGGGCGTTTGCGAATTGTCCACCGGATCGACAAGGAGACTTCCGGTCTGGTGGTATTCGCACGAACAGTCGAAGCGGAGAGGGCCCTTGGGGCCCAGTTCAGGGCTCACACGGTCCATCGTCGTTATCTGGCTGTGGTTTTGGGGCAACCCGGGGACGGGAC
>CAWUOE010000030.1:0-15895 GCA_963923355.1 uncultured Gemmataceae bacterium
GTGCTGGGCGCCTCCAGTTGCTGGGACCCAAAAGGGACCCGGTTTATGCCTTTCAAGGCAATGGTCCAAGGGGGTTCCGGCTCGCCAAAGGCTTGAGGCGGAACCCTTGGCTCTGATAGATTAAAAATCCCGCCAGCCAACCAAGCGAGGTCCGCCATGGGACCATTTTTTCGGAACAATAACGAAGGCAGCCTCGGCTGGCGTGCCTTCTTCTTTGCTATCGCTTATTTGCCACTCCTAGGGGCAGGCATCCATGGTTTTCCCGAAGATGCCAAGAAGGCGACGGGGTCCCAGCAACACCAAGCCAAGGAGCAGCCTGCGACCGGTTCCACTGCATCGCTTTCGGAACGGATCGACCAAATCGTTGCCGCAGATTACCTAGGGCCTACCGTTCCCCTCGCGTCCGACACCGAATTCCACAGGCGGATTTACCTCGATCTTTTGGGACGCGGGCCAACTGGCGCCGAGACCGAGGCGTTTCTGGACGCCTTACGGAAGCAGCCTGCCGCCAGCCGGGAAGTCCGGCGCTCCGTGATCGATGACCTGCTCGGGCGCGAGGAGTTCTCCCGCTATTTTGCGAAGGTGCTGGACGTGATGTTCACCGAGCGTCGCGAGGTCATCGGTCTGCTGGAGTTTCGTGCCTGGCTGAGGGAATGCCTCGAGGCGCGCAAGCCCCTGAACGAGATCTGTCTCGAGGTGCTTTCCGCCGATGGCACGGGGGAGAAGCTCCGGCCGGCCGCCGCGTTCTTCCTCAACCGCAACGCCGAGCCCAACCAGGTCACCCGGGACGTGGGTCGCATATTCCTTGGGAGAGACCTGCAATGCGCCCAGTGCCACGATCACCCGCACCATGAGGATTACAAGCAATCCGAATATTTCGGGCTCCTTTCCTTTGTGAATCGCACCTACCTGTTCCAGGATGAGAAGCAGGGCAACAAGCCGTTCCTGGGCGAGAGGGCGGAGGGCGCGCTGGAATACTCCTCGGTCTTCAAGCCCAAGGCCGGCAAGAGCGAGGCCAGGCTGGTCCTGCCGCTTGGATTCGCCGCAGACCTGGAACCGGACTTCCTGGACCAGGCGGACGCCTACATCGTGAAGCCCGAGAAAGGACAGCGGGGAGTGCCCCGATACAGTCGCCGGCAACAACTGGCCGTGCTGGTCACGCATCCCGAAAACGCCCTGTTCAACCGCAACCTTGCCAACCGGCTCTGGGCGGCACTCATGGGAATGGGTTTGGTCCACCCGGTGGACCTCCATCATCCGGGGAATCCCCCGGTTTCGGCCGAGCTGCTGCGTGTTTTGGCCGAGGGATTGGTGTCCGCGCGGTACGATCTCCGCGAGTTTGTGCGCCAGGTCGCCCGGTCGGACGCCTACCAGCGCTCCGTCTCCGTGCCGGATCTCGATGCCTGGGCTGGGCCCGCGGGGGGAATCCCCGGGTTGAAGGCGGAGATGGCGAAGCTCGATGGCATGGTCCGTGCGCTGGCCCCCGAGCGGTCGCGACTTGAGAAGGAGCTTGCGACCGCCTCGGCCAGGGTGCAAAAGGTTTCCGCGGACCTGGAGAAGGTGCAAAGGCAGTTGGACGGTGCCGCAAAGGAGCTCCAGCAACTGGCGACCCAGAGGAGCGGGGAAACCGGCAAACTGGACGCCTCCAAAAAAAAACAGGCCCAGGGCCAGGAGACTGTCACCGCATTGCAATCGGCCATCCGGGAACTGGAGAAGCTCGGGATGTTGTCACCCGGCGACAAGGAAATAGGCGTGGTCAAAACGACCCTGGCTGGTCGCTTGTCCGCGGCGAACCAGGCGAAACAGGCTACCGACGCTGAGGTGAAGACTCTCGAGGAGGCGCTGAAAAGTTCAGCCGCGCGGGTGGAGGACCTGCGCGGACGTTTGCTGGTCCTGGCGAACCGCAAGATCCCGCTGGCCGGCTTCGTCTCCGAGGCGCGGGGAGGCCTGCGCCGGGCCCACGGCGAGATGCTGGCGCTTCAGGATCGGGAGTCCGACCTGGGCCAAAGAAAATCACGGCTGGCCAAGGTCGTCGACTGGCTGCACAGCCGGGAAGCGCTGCTTTCCGCCCGCAAGGAAGCCAAGCCGTCCGGGACCGGGCCCCAGGAAACCCAACTGAGGCTGACCCGGTCCGACCTGGTGGAGTCCTGGCGCCGTAGCCACGCCATCCGGCGGCTTCGCGGCCTGAACGGGGACCAGATGGGTGGTGCGATCTACCATGCGCTCGGATTGGACCAGCCGGCGCGGGACAAGGCATCGGCCGAATGGGAGAAGAAACAGGGGAAGGACCCGGCTTCCGACAAGGATGGCGCGAAACGCCGCGAGCATCTGGCCTCCGCGGTCGCCGGCAACCTGTGGGATCTGCTTGAGAAGGATGTCATGCGGCGGTTTTCGGCCCCGCCGGGCGCCCCGCAGGACGGTTTCATCGCCTCGGTGGACCAGGCGCTGATGCTTCAAAACGACCCGAAGGTGCAGGCATGGTTCAAACCGGAACCGGGCACACTGACCCATCGCCTGGCCGGTGTCACCGATCCGGACCAGGTGGTCAGGCAGGCCTACCTGGCTGTTCTGGCGCGTTTGCCGTATCCGGACGAGGCCAAGGCCGCGAAGGGACTTCTGGAAGTCCGGCCCATGGAGCGCGGCGACGCCATTCGTGAGCTGGTCTGGGGCCTGCTGGCCTCGGCGGAGTTCCGTTTCATTCCGTGAGGGCGGCGATCGGTGCGGCACCCGCCGCGGGGACAGGTTCGTGGGAGTGTCAATGGACGGCGCACACTACAGGCCATGCGGTGCCATCGATCATCTCGTCGGGCGCCGGCAGTTCATGGGCGACCTCGCGGCGGGGGCGGGCATCGTCGCGGGTTCGAGCCTGCTGGCAAGCCCCGGCGGCGCGGCGGAGATATCCAGCCTGGGCAAGTCGGTTGTGGTGGTGTACCTCAACGGGGGCATCAGCCAGTTCGAATCCTGGGACCCCAAGCCCCATCTTGAAACCGGTGGACCCTTCCAGGCCATCCCGACCACTGTGCCGGGCGTGCATGTCTCCGAGCTGCTGCCCCACACGGCCCGGCAGATGCACCGGATGGCGCTGGTCAGAAGCCTGAACACCAAACAGGACGACCACGGCCTGGCCAACAACCTCGTGCGCAGCGGCCGGATGACGCAGTCGGCCACCGAGTACCCGGAGCTGGGCGCCGTCGTCGCCAAGGGACTGGAAAAACCGGATTTCCCCCTGCCCGGCCATATCGCCACCATGCCCGCGGGGTCCGGTGGGCGGGGCAACAACTCGGCGTACCTGGGTCCCCGCTACGCCAGCGTCAACGTCGGCGCCGAGAAGGGCGGCGTCGTCAACGCCCAGTTGCCCGACGGCATGACCGTCACCGCCGACAAGCGCCGGCATGACTGGCGGCGTTTCGTGAACAACCGTTTCCGCAGCCGGGTGGATTCCGCCGAGATCGACGCCTACACCCAGACCTACGAGCAGGCCCTCAGGCTGATGGAACGGCGCGAGCTGTTCGACATCACCCGGGAACCGACCCGTGTCCGCGACGCCTACGGCGGCTCCGAGTTCGGCAAGCAGTTGCTGCTGGCCCGCAGGCTGGTGGAACAGGAGGTGCCCTTCGTGGAAATCCAGCATGGCGGGTGGGACTTCCACCACAACAATTTCGAGTTCCACCTGCATTATGTCGCCGATTTCGACCGGCCGTTCGCCAACTTCATGGAGGACCTGGCCCAGCGTGGCCACCTGGAACGCACCCTGGTGATCGTGATGACGGAGTTCGGCCGCACGCCCAGGATCAACACCGGCTACGGACGGGACCACTACTCGCGGGCCTGGTCGATCGCCCTCGGGGGCTGCGGCATCCAGCACGGCGCCGTCATCGGCAAGACCGACGCCAAGGGGGCGGAGGTCACCGACAGGCAGGTGGACCACAGGCACCTTTTCCACACGTACCTGCAGGCCATCGGCATCGATTCATCGGGTGATTTCGACATTGCCGGCCGCAAGTTCCCCGTTGCCGACCCGGCCGTGGGCCCGATCCGGGAGTTGCTGGCATGACAACGAAATCCACCCCCGTGGTCGTCGAACCGGCTGCCGCCAAGCTGGTGAACGACTGGGCGCATTCCTCGAACCTGCTGTGCTGCCGGGTGGATCCTGCCGGCAAGTATGTCGTCGCCGGGGCGATCGACCACACCATCCAGCGGTGGGAGGTCGCCACGGGCAGGAAAACCGCCCTTTCCGGCCACCGGAACTGGGTTCGCACCCTGGCCTTTTCGCCCGACGGCAAAAACCTCCATTCCGGCGGCTACGACGGCCGGCTGCTTGCCTGGGAAATCGGCGCCGATAACCCCAGGCCTTTCCGCGATATCCAGGCCCACCAAGGTTGGCTGCGCGGCCTGGCAATCAGCAGCGACGGCCGGCTGATCGCGACGTGCGGCAACGACAAGCTCGTGAAGGTCTGGTCCACCCGCGACGGCACCCTGGTGCGGGAACTGCAGGGACATCCCAATATCGTCTACTGTGTCCATTTCGTTCCCGGTTCCCACGAGCTGGTCAGCGGCGACATCGTCGGGAACATCTTCCACTGGAAGGCGGAGGGCCACGGGAAGGCCAGGGCGTTCGATGTGAAGGAGATATTCTTTCACATTGGCGACCTAGCACCGTTTGGCGGCATCCTCAGCCTGGGCTTCAGCCACGATGGCCGCACCCTGACCGCGTCGGGCCTGCACAAGGTGACCAACGCCCCCGGGGGCAACCGGAGGCCTGTCGCCGTTTCCTTCGATTGGGTGACAGGGGAGAAACGTCCGAAGCATGAGTCACTCAAAAAGGAGCTCGACGGCACGATGTGGCGGGCCCTGCACCATCCCTCCGGCACCCTGATCGGCGTCATGGAGAAACAGGTGGGATTTTGGACCCCGGGATCTCCGGATGTCACCCATCTGGCCGCCACCCCCAGCGAAATTTTCGATTGCGACCTGCACCCCAACCAGGCAGACCTCTTCACGGCCCACCATGATGGCCACCTCCGGCGGATGCGAATCGGACGTACCCAGCAAACCGCCCCCGGATGATCGAGGGCACCGGGTCATGCCCGGGGTTGCCGAATAGACCCTATTGTGCATCCCCGGCTTGCCGAGGATTTGGACACGCCCGCATGGCCCCCGACAGCGCATGGACCCGGCCCGGGTTTCTGTAACCTGTTTGCCTGACTGCTCGGTCTGGCTGAAAGTCAGGGACCTCCAATGCCTGGTATTTCCCGCAGGGCATGGGATACGACCGATCCTTCCAGGAGGATCGCCAGCCTTACCTCCCCGATTGCGGCGGGTCGATCGGCACCTCGCAAAAGGTGAGCGCCGCCAGGCCGTTTTGGCCCCGGAGCAGGTTGTCGGGGCTCCATGTGGCGCTGTCGAGGTAGGTCACCGTCCCGGACCTGGTCGGGCCTTTCAGCCTGAGGGTGATGCGCATCCCATCGGCTGAACCGGCCACCACCTGGCCGTTTTCCCCGCCGATTTGGAACTGGCTGGCCAAGGCATCCGACCAACGGACCTCCTGGTCGAATTCCAGGACCACCTCGTCGCGACGGGTCGAGTTGAATCGGGCGCGCCGCAGGTTGGGCGGTTCGAACAAGCCAGCCGGCCCGTCATAAAGCCGCTGCCTCATCAGGGGATGGAGCATCCGGGCGAATTCGGCGTAGCCCTCGGCGGGAAAATGGCACCCGCCGGGTGGTTTGATTCCGAGGGTAGACACCATGCCCAGGTTGGAAAAAAGACGCGGCAGGGTGCGCTGCACCTCGCGCAGACGGTTGTCCGAGCCGTCGATCCCCATCGCGCACGCCTTGGGCCAGATCTGGAAGGCGAAGTAGTGCTGGACGTTTGGATAGTCCTCCTTCCAGCTCGCGGCCAGGTCCACGAAGTACTGACGATAGGTCTCATACCCGTAACCGCCGGTCGGGCCGTCGGCCCCCTGATCATTCTCGCCTTGGTGCCAAAGTATCGCCCGGACCCCATGGGTCAGCCCCGCCTCCCGCACGCGCCAAAGCAGCCGCCCGTAGATCGTGCCGGGATCGGCCGGGTCCTGGTTGTTTCTCTGGTGCTGGTCGATGCGGGTGCCCCCGACGGCCCCGTTGAGGATGCAGACGGGAATCCCCTCGCTCTCGACCAGCCGCCGGCCGAGCTCCATGCCCCAGAAGCCGATCTCCGCTTTGCCGCCGGGGCCGCGTGCCTCCGCCGGGGCCCACAGCCTGAGGCGCGATCCTTTCGGGTCCCCGGAGGTGGCGCCGAATGTCCGCACCCAATCACTGGGGGCAGGTGAGGGTCCCTTGCCAAAATCGGTCGCCACCGCGTTCGACTGGCCGCAGATCAGGAAAACATCCCCGCAGAGGATATTCCCCGCCGTGTGCAGGATCGATTCACGGTCCCCGGTCCGGGAGCCGAACTCGGTGCGGTACTTGGTCAGCCCGGCCTCCACACGCACGCTGACCGCGTACTTCCCGTCGGGGCCGACCCGTGCCGTTTCAGTCCGGGTGAGCTTGTCACCGGCGAAGAGCCGCACGAAGACCGAGTCGGCCGCTTTTGCCAGGGTTCCGGCATAGACGAGCGACCCTGTCTGTCCCTTGCCAGGGCCACGGCCCTCACGGGCGATGAACTGGTTGTCCTCCGGCTGCTCGGTGGGGCCCGGCTGTCGCCGGACCCAGGCCTCAACCGAAGGAGGCGGTTGCTGCACCGCGATCAGGACCGATCGCGCGACCTTGGCGCCGCCGTTGTCGATCGTGGCGGTCACCCGCGCCACCCCGTTCCCCTGGGCGCGCTGGAGAACCAGTTTGCCAGGCTCGATGCGTCGGGTCACCGCCACATCCCCGACGTTCCAGTCGATCTGCACATGGCCTGCCCCCCTGGCCTCCAGAGCGGCCAGATTCCCGATGCGCGGAACCACCTCGATCGTTTTCCGGCCATCCCAACTCCCGGGAGCCGACAGCGTGAAGTCAGGATCGGGAATATCGTCCCGCAACGTGACGGGGATTTCCTTGCTCCTGGTCCCGTTCGCGTCGATGGCCTTGAAGATCAGCGTGGCTTGCGTGGCCCTCCCGGGCGCGTCTCCCCCGGTTGAGGGCGCGGTCACCCGGCCCGCGTTGAAGGCGAGGGTGAAACGGTCGGTAGCCAGGACCGATTCACGTCCGTCGCGCCTCAGGATCCACAGCACCTTCTGGGCGCCACCGGCCCGCCCCCGGAGTGTGGCGGTCTGGTTCTCACCCAAGTCCAAGGAGGCCTCGGAAACCGAGAAATCCTGGCCCGGCTGCACCAGGGGCCCCACCAGTGTTTGGATCGGTTTCTGGTTCTCGTATTGCAGGCGCACCCACTCCGGCTGGCGGACCACCCCCGAGACGCGCACCTCGTCCAGGTCCCCCGCCAGGTCGTACTGGTTGTACCAGCCCCCGAGGAAAAGGCGGGCCGGGCTCCTCAGGTTGAGTGGCCTGTCCTGCCGGGTGTTGGCGCCATCGGGCTGCCCGTTGATGTACAGCCTCGACTCCCCCTCGCGGTAGGTGTGCGCGACATGGATCCACTCCCCCAGCCCCAGGCGGCTGGCGCCCGAGACATTGCCACCCGAGAAGTAGCAGTCCATCCGTATGTGCGGCGGGCTGCGGAACTGCATCACCACCTTGCCCTGCGCCTGCTCATTGCCCCAGCCGATCAGCGTGACGTTGGGCCGCGCCGGGCGGAACCAGGCCTCCGTGGTGCTGGGTGAGGCGCCGGCGGGCAGGCTGGTGATCCTGTCCCCGCACGAGATCCCCTTGCCCGGGTTGAATTGCCGTGCCGGCCCCACAATGCCCGGGGCCGCTGTCGTGCCCGTGTCGGAGCTGGTGATACCGCCGGTTTCATCACGCACCGGGTCGGTCATGTGCCAGACTCCCAGGTAGCCGTTGGAGGGATTGAACACCGCCTTGCCGTCGGACTCGCTGGCCGCCTGGGGGTTGCCCCAATGGAGGCGGATTTCCTGGCGAGCGTTCCCGGTGATCAACGGGACACGCACCCAGAGACTGGCGCTGCCGTTCGCGGCATCCCAATGCTCCACCTGGTAGGCCAGTCGCTCTCCCGTGGCCGCCGAGAAACGGATGTCCTCGCCCTGTGGCCTGGCCTCGGAAAAGTCGAAGAAGTCGCGGTGCAGCCGCACCAGGACCGGGAACTGCTCCAGCCGGGTGCCAGCCGGCAGGTCCGCGCCCTCCGGGGTCGTGAGCAACCAGACCGATCCCGAATGTTTCCATTCCTCGAGCCCGGACAGGCCCCCGGACGAGCCACCCTTCGGGGAATCCCCCCACAGCCTGCCCAGCAGTTCGAACATTTCCGGATCATGGGCCGCCAGTTGGTCCCGCGTGAACGGGAAGAAGTCGTTGGTGGAGAAATAGGCTTCGCTGCATTCCGCGAAGTACTCCATCGGGCTGGACAAGGCGTAGGCGCGGGCGGTCGAGTTGCGTCCCTGGCCGAGCCGCTGTTCCACGCGCTCGTACAGGCCCCGTGCCTTGGCCTTCTCCAAGGCGTTCCGGATGGCCTCGTTGCCAAAGCCCTGGGGGACAACGCGGTCATGGAAACCGTGGGCCAACTCGTGCAGCGTGAAGTTGGGCATCCGCCCCATTTCCCTGCTGAAGTCGGGAATATCCGTGTACTCGACCGCCCTGGCCATGGCGGGATCGCGCTGGTTCTGCCGCAACCAACCCGCGTCCGGGTGGTACTCCGCCGTGGGGCGCACCCCCGGGTAGGCGGGAGAAAACCACAGGGGAATCTTGCGAAGCTCCATCACCGCCTTCGGGGGAACGACACGCGCGACCTCGCGCAACTGGACAGCCAACAGATCCAGGGCCCGCTCGGTCGCGGCCTTCTCCTCCCGCAGCAGCCGTTGGCTGACATGGACGGTCCAGCCCTCGATGGTCCTGCTCTGTGGTGCTGGCGAGGCCTGAATCTCCGCCGGCTGGGCTGGCAGTGTGGCCAAAAGTCCGGTGAGGCATGGCAGCAATACGGTCTTCATGGCGCTTTCCAGGGGGCCAGGGGTCCGGTCCCCCGCGGGACCGATCGCCCCTGGGGCTATGGGCCGGAGGGTTGAGGATAACCCGGGGGAGCCGGCTTGGGTAATCCATTGCCACCAGCCGCGAGCCAGGAAGGAAAACCGGCTGTATGGAGGCCGACCAAGGCAAAGCCGGCCAATGCGGGTTGTGCCCTGGTATCCACCTGCCCGGAGTGCCCACACCCCTATGAATCAAAAAGGGGGTGGAGCGGCGCAGGGGCCAACAGAACATGGCCCCCATTTTTCGGGCGGACTTCCGGGAGCCAAGGATGCTTGGTCGGACCACCCCATCGGGTTTGAGGCTGGGGGATTGCCGATGAACCCAGGAACCGCGGTGATTTGGGTCAAGCGGGATACCCGCTTGGCCGACAACGCCTGCCTGACGGAGGCCGACCGGCTCGGTCTGGATGTCCTGCCTTTTTTCTGTTTTGAACCATCGGTTCTGCGGGCTGACGATGCGTCAGAGATGCACCTGCATGCCCAGTGGCAGTCCTTGGAACACCTCCGTCACCAGCTCAGGCGGAGAGGGGCGGACCTGCTCATCGCCCACGGCGAGGTGGTCGACAAGCTGGCCAAGCTGCGCCAAAGGGTGCCGTTCACGCATCTGTTTGCCCACGAGGAGACAGGCAATGCGGTCACCTACCGCCGGGACCTGGCGGTGGCCCGATGGTGCCGCGAATGGGGAATTGCCTACCGGGAGTTCCCGCAATCGAGCGTGCGCCGGGGCGGGGTGAACCGGGACAGGCTCGGGGAGATGTGGCGATCGCGGATCCTCGCCGCAACCCCATTGCCGGTTCCTGCCATCCGCCAGCCGGCCGGGCTCAGGGATTTGGCCGCCTCGACCGGAGTTCCCGCCTGTTTGCGGGTTACCCCGTCAGACCGGTGGCAGCCGGTGACCGAGTCGGATGCCCACGCGACCCTGGCTGATTTCCTGGCACGCAGAGGCCGCTGGTATCGGGGAGGCATCAGCTCCCCAAACTCGGCGTTCACCGCCGGTTCCAGGCTGAGTGTGCACCTCGCCTGGGGCACGATCACGGCCCGCCTGGTCTGGCACGCGGTTCAGGCCCGCCTGGCCGACCTGGATTCCGGGGACCCCCGGTCCGCGCGGTGGCGAAAAAGCCTCCAGGCGTTCCTCAGCCGGCTTCACTGGAGGGATCATTTTGCCCAGCGGCTCGAGTCCGAGCCGGAGCTGGAATTCCGCGGCATCCATCCCTGTTACCGGGATGTGCCCTACCAAAATGACGAGGGGTTGCACGCGGCCTGGCGGGAGGGCAGGACCGGCTACCCGCTGGTGGACGCTGTGATGCGTTGCCTGGCGGCGACCGGGTTTGTCAATTTCCGGATGCGGGCGATGGTGGTGAGTTTCGCCTGCCATGTGCTCCATCTGGACTGGCGGCTGATCCACCCCCACCTGGCACGGGTCTTCCGCGATTATGATCCGGGGATCCACCTGAACCAATTGCAGATGCAGGCGGGTGTGGTCGGGTGGAATGCCATCCGCGTCTACAACCCGTCCAAACAACTCGCTGATTGGGATCCTGAGGGCCGGTTTGTCAGGCAATGGTTGCCGGAACTTCGGGACCAGACTGCCGGGCGGATCCTGTCGGGGGATCCGTTGCCGCGGTATCCCCCGCCGGTTGTCCCGTTCGCCGCCCGGGCGAGGCAAATGACTGACTACCTGTACGGCATCCGCAAAACAGCCGAGGCCAAGGCTGCCACCCCGGCCGTGTACCTGAGGCACGGTTCACGCCGCAAGGAGCAGCCATTCCGTTCGAGGCGGGCCGGACGCCACGGGAAGACCTCCGGCCCCACCCTGTTTGATCACTTGGAGGATGTTCAAGGTGCTTGATGGTCCGGCAAGCACCCTGCCCGATGGAGCCGGGCCGCCTCAATATCCCGCGGCCATGCCGTCCTTGCGGTGCTCGCTGGCCCCATGCAAGACCGAGGTTTCCGGATCAATCAGGATGGCCTGGTACCCGCCCCCGTTCACCCGCACCATCTGCACGGAGTGGCCGATCTTCCTGAGGCCCTCGATGACCGCCTGTGGCATCCCCTCCTCGACCAGCACAGTGCCCTGCCCCTTTGCCGGGTTGCCGGTCGGTGTGGCCGAGCCGGTGTGCTCGACCCTGGGGGCCTCACCCGCCTCCTGAAGGTCCATGCCAAAGTCCAACAGGTTCACCAGGACCTGGGCGTGGCCCTGCGGTTGCATGTCCCCACCCATGACACCGAACACCAGCCACGGTTTGCCCCGGCGCAGGGCCAGCGCCGGAATGATCGTGTGGAAGGGCCGCTTGCCCGGCTCCAGGCGGTTGGGGTGCTTCTCATCCAGCGAGAACAACGTGCCCCGGTTCTGCATGCCGAACCCAAGCTCGGGATGCACCTTCCCCGATCCGAAGCCGTTGTAATTGCTCTGGATCAGCGAGACGCAGTTGCGGTCCTTGTCCACCACGCAGAGGTAGGTCGTGTCCGAGCGGCCCAGCTTCGGGTCCCCCGGTTCGACCTCCCCTAAAACCCGGTCGGTCCGGATGAGGGCGGCGCGGGCCTTGGCATATTCCTTGGAGGCAAGCACCCCGAGGGGCACCCGGCTGAAATCCATGTCCGCGTAAAAGCGGCTCCGGTCGGCGAAGGCCAGTTTCTTCGCCTCGATGAACAGGTGCCAGTACTCCTCCGAGCCGAATCCCATCCTGCCGATGTCAAAGGGTTCCAGCATGTTGAGGATCTGCAGGGCGGCAAGTCCCTGGCCGTTGGGGGGCAGCTCGTGGAGCTCGACCCCGCGGTAGGTTGCCGAGACGGTGTCCACCCAGGTGGGCTGGTCGTTCTCCAGGTCGGCCAGCCGCAGCAGCCCGCCGTTTTCCCGGGCAAAGGCGTCCAGCTTGCGCGCGATTTCCCCGCGGTAGAAGGCTGACGCACCGTCCCGGGCCAGCAGCCGGTAGCTCGAGGCGATGGACGGATTCCTGAAAAGCTCCCCGGCTTTCGGGGACCTGCCCCCCGGCAGGAATACCTTGGCCGATCCCGGGTCTTCCATCAGCCTCCGCTGGGCGGCCTTCCAGTAACCGGCCACCACCTCCGGCACCGGGGCGCCTTTCTCGGCATATCCGATGGATGGTTCCAGCAATTCACCCAGAGGCCTTGTCCCGAACCGGGCCAACAGGGCGTTCCAACCGTTCACGCACCCGGGTACCGACCAACTGAGCGGACCGTAGACCGGTATCTCGGACATGCCCCTGGAAACGAAGTATGCCCGGGTGGCCAGGGCTGGCGCCCTGCCGCTGGCGTTCAGCCCGTGGATTTTGCCGGTCCTGGCGTCCCAGACGATCGCGAAGAGGTCGCCGCCGATGCCGCAGGACATCGGCTCCAGCACCCCGAGTGCCGCGTTGACCGCCACGGCCGCGTCGACCGCGTTGCCTCCCCGGCGCAGCACATCCACCCCGATCTGGACCGCCAGGGGATGGCAGGCGCAGACCATGGCGGAGGGGGCCAGGGTCACCGATCGCGACGGGTTCGCGGTGGCCCGCGGGGGATGCTCGGCACCCCCGGCCCCAGGCAAGGCCGGAAGGGTCAGGAAGGCGGCCAGGAAAAAACGGTTCATGGCGCTGGCTCCGGGAGTTCGGTGCCGGTCACTATAACCGCTTGCGCCCTGTCGGGATTGCCGTATCTTCAAGCCGGGCAAAGATACTTTCCTGATCCATTGGAACGGAGACAGTCATGAAGCGTTGGTTCTGGAACCTGTGCGCCGGTTTGGCGGTAACTTTCCTTGCCGGACCCTCCCAGGCGGCGAAGGTGTTGGTGATCACCGGGGATGAGTTCCACGAGTGGAAAAAGACGGCCCCTCTGATCAAGGACTTGCTGTCCAAGGCCGGCCACACTGTCGACCTGACCGAGAAGCCCGGCAAGGACCTGACTGCCGAGAACCTGGCCAAGTACGATGTGCTGGTCCTGAACTACCGCGACACCCCCAAGGGCGCCAAGGACAACCCGGAAAGCGTCTGGTCCGACGCCAACAAGCAGGCGTTTCTCGACGCGGTCAAGTCCGGGAAGGGCCTGTATGTGCACCATTGGTCCTCCAGCGCCTTCACCGCGGACAACGCGCTGAACAAGGAATACGAAAAGGCCCTGGCCGGTGGCTGGCGGAAGCAGGGCAACCACGGCAAGAAGCACGAGTTCACCGTGACGGTGCGCAAGGAGCACCCGATCACCGCCGGCATCGGGGAGTTCAAGCACCAAATCGATGAGCTCTACCAGAACTCGGTGATGTTCCCAGACAGCGTCGTGCTCGCCACGGCCTATTCCGACGCGTCCATCGACCCGAAGAACAGCGGCAAACACGAGCCGATGGTCTGGACCGCCGCCTACGGCAAGGGGCGCGTCGTGGAGAATGTGCTGGGCCACGACACCACCGCCATGGCCTGCCCCGGTTACCAGACGCTGTTGATCCGCGGCGTGGAATGGGCGGCCACGGGGGATACCAAGGCGCCCCTGGCGGATGGATTCAAGAAATAAAACCGTTTCGGAATGCGGCTGTCGGAGGCTCGGCGGAGAAACCGCCGGGCCTCCGACGTTTCACCGGCCCCGGGTGACGGGGGTCACGAGGTTGAATTGCAGTCGCAGTTCCTGCTCGATTGGGTGTCCCGGGAGGGCCTCGCAGGTTGCCTGAATGACGAGGGGCTTGGTCCCCTGGCGTGCGTTCTCCGGCAGGGCGAGCTCCAGCGATGCCTCGTCGGTCTCCGCGGGCACCGTGGTGTCGATCCGGTAATCCGGACAGACGAGGCGCACCGGGCCGTAGAAGCCCTGGCGGTTGAGGCGCAGGGTGACGCTCCCCTTTTCACCGGGCTTGGCCCGGACAGTCTGGTTGGTCAGGGTCGGTTGCAGCGGACGGCGTGGCAGCAGCGTCACCTCGATGGGTGGACCGTTTTCCATGCGGATCACGGGCCGTCGTCGGCCCCGGTTGTCCGGATCGTCCTCCTGGACGGTGACCGTGAACCGTGGCACCAGGTGTGCCACCTGGGCCTTGCCGGTGTTGCGTGCCTCCAAGGTGAATTCGGCCTCGGTGGAATTGGCCGGCACCTGCACCTGGCCATTGTTCCCGTTGGACACCCGGACGGGCGCCTCCTGCTGGTTCTGGGCCTCCATCAGGGTGACCACGCCCTGCGTGGTCATGCCCTCGGGCTTGGCCAGGGTGAATCGCACGCTCGCGCGCTCCCCCTGGACCAGCTTCACCGATCGGGTTTCGGTTTGGAGGCGTAGGGACGGGGGGCGGGGCGAGGTGGCGACAAACAGGCCGTCCACCATGTGTCCGGGCTGGGGATTGTTGGTCTGCTGCGCGGTCGGGTAGGCGGGAGACGCATGCAGGGCCCGACGCTGGAGAATTTCACCATCCGTGGAGGAGGTTTTGCAGACGCCGGTGAGTTCCAGGGTCCACACAGCCTCGGTCATGCCCTCCCCACCCAGCAGCGTGAGCCAGGCTCCTTTTTGGCCCGAGGGTATCACACAGGGCAGGGAACGGACGCCGGGGGGTAAACCCTCCGGACGAACCTCGATGGGGGCGACCAGGCCGCCGGTGCGTTCAGCCAGTACCAGGATGGAGAGTGCGGTGCCCGGTTTGAGCCTGGGCATGCCGGCCTGGGATGCCGGGTCCAGGCTGACCAGCCGGAAATCGGGTCGCGGTGGGCCGATCCGCAGGGCGTACACCTGCTGGGGTGCGCCACCCAGGTTCACATCGCGCGCGGAGACTCCCACCTGATACACCCCGTCCCGCGGCGGGGTGAAAGCAATCGCCGGGTCTTCGGTGCGGTTGAAAAACCACTGGGTATGCAGCGCCTCCGGGCCATCATCGACCTCGCGGGCGGTGGCGTCACCGGATTCCTTCAGCGTGAAGACAAAATCGAGGCGGGTGCCGATCCGGTCTCCCAGCACTTCCAGCCAGACCGGTTCCCCTTTTTTGCCCTCGAAGGTGAAAAAATCACGGTCGCCCGGTTTTTCCAGCCGGGCACCCACCACCGTGGGCAGGGTGAGTGCAACGGCCTTGTCCGCCGAGTTGTTGTCGGCCTGATCCGGTCCCTCCACCCAGACGTTCTCGCTGACAGGGAGGCGGATGAGCGGCCCCCCGTCAAAACGGAATGGCTTGAGTGGAAGCAAACCGCTGGTGAAGTTGCCTGCCGCTTCCCCGGTATCAGTGGCGGGTTTCAGGGTCAGGCGTGCCTGCTCCAGGCCGTCCTTGCGTCCCTGGACCGGGATGCCTCCCGGAAGTCCGCGTCCAAATACGAGACATTCTCCACCGACGGGGAGCTGCACCAGCGGATGCACCGCTTCCACCACCGGTCCGGTTTTCAGGCGCAACAGGTAAAAGGCATCCGGGCCGCCTTCCACATGTCCGAAGCTGAATACCCGGACGGCGTACTTGCCATCGGCCGGGAGCCGCAGGTCCAGCAGGGTGTCGGCGTCAAATCGGTCGCGGGCCTGGGCCAGCACCCGGTTGTCAGGCCCGATGATTTCCAGCGCGCCGGGAAGACGGCTGTCCAGGCTGGCGGTCAACAAACGGGCCAGGATTCGCTGGTCCTTGGTCCCCTGGAACTGGAAGTAGTCCACATCGGTGGTGGCGCTGATGACCCCGGCGGCCATCTGGTCCAGGTCGAGTGTCTGGGCGTTTTCCGGGTTGTCGTTGGGCTCCTTTTCCTCGATGACCGTCTGGGGGGTTACCAGCAGCCGGCGTGGATTGCTCACACCCCCCGCGGTGACCACCCGCAACTCCACGGTCCCCTCGGCCAGGTTGGACGGAACCGCAGCTTCCACGCGCCCGACCAGCCGGGAGGGCTGGTTTTGGGGTTGGGGCATCGGACGGGTCCCCGG
>CAWUOE010000031.1:0-15686 GCA_963923355.1 uncultured Gemmataceae bacterium
ATTTGTTTCTGGCTGAAAGTCTGGTTCCGGCAACCCAGCTCACCTTTGCGGTACCCATACCTGGAATTCGAGCCGATTACCTCAAACGGGATTTCGACCGCATCAGCGCCAACCAGATCATTGAAGAATGCCCGGACGGCCAATCCCTTGCGGTCAAGTTGGCAGGCTTGCCTGCTACCACCACCAACTCCCATGGGACCGGCACAGGGGATCCAGTCAATCTGGTGGTGGTAGGTCATTTTTCGGAGTTGCTGGAATCATTCACCGCCCGTTGGGATGAGACGGAAACCATCACGCTGGGAACTTCCTGGAAAACCGTGCGGTCTTTCCTGCTTGGCACCGAATACCGGTACTCGCCGGTAAGCCCACTTTATTTACTCGGCAGGTCCCACGATCTGGCCCTGCAGCGCGTCAGACATTCGATCAACGAGCGGTTGCACCTGCGTTTGTGGCTGTCCAGCTTCCGCCACCAAGGGCGCCCGGTTTGGGTGGGTCAGGTCAGTCGCGACATCGGTGTGCGGTTCACACCCAGAACCTGGAATCTGACCACCCACCGGATCGACCCGAATGTGGACGAATCCCGCGACTATGTTCTGGAGGACCTGCTCGAGGCCAAAAGGCTGGAAGGATTGGGCTACGCGCCGGGTGTTGGCGAGCGCTCACCGGAAAATCCAGGCAGAAACCTAACCGGCGACCCCTACTTCACCGATGGATACCGGGCAGTCGCTGTGCTTTCCAATTCCACCCAATCGGGAAAGCAATCTGTTTGAACTCCCTCCCAACAACGCCGGGTTGTTTCAAAATGGAAGCCCCTGTTTCAATCCCATTCCATGGCGGATAATCGACCCAACCTTGCGGTATAGTGTCAGCCGAGAATACTTCCTGGCTCCGGCCTTGGGACTGAACCATGCATGCGCTCCACTCTTTGATCCTGGCTCTTCCCCTGCTGTTTTCACAGCAAAAGCCAGCCACCAAGCCCACCACACCCCACAACCAGGATTCAGCGCCTGGTCCTGCCCTCGAACCAGCGGATGCCATGCGCAGGATGCGAGTTCCCAAGGGATTTCAGGTCGATCTGATAGCCAGCGAACCGATGTTGGTGAACCCGGTTGCCTTGTGTTTTGACGACCGGGGGCGTGTTTGGGTAACGGAAAGCGTGGAATACCCGCGTATGTCACCAGGCAAAGGCCGGGACCGGGTGAAGGTGCTTGAGGACACCGATGGAGATGGGAAGGCGGATAGGGAAACCGTATTCGCTGAGGGGTTGAATATCCCCACCGGCATCGCAGTGGGCCATGGCGGGGTATGGGTGGCCAATTCCCCCGATCTGCTTTTTTACCCGCTGGGAGATGGACTCAAACCCTCCGGTGAACCCAAGGTAGTGGTGACCGGCTTCGGGCGGCATGACACCCACGAGTTGCCAAGCGCACTCACCTTTGGCCCTGATGGCTGGCTTTATGGGCTCAACGGGGTTTTCAACCCCAGTGTCATCCGGCACCAAGGTAAGGAACACGCATTCACCTGCGCCTTGTGGCGAATTCACCCACTCACCCATGAATTCCAGGTGTTCTCCGAGGGGACCAGTAATCCCTATGGAATCGCTTTCGACACATTGGGATCTGCCTTTGTATCCGCCTGCGTGATCGACCATCTCTGGCATCTGACGGAAACCGGCTATTACCTGAGACAGGGAGGCCCCTACCCCCCTAATACCTGGATCCTCGGTTCCATCGTCCGCCACAAGCACCAAAAGGCCGCATATTGCGGCATTCATTGGTTCGACAGCGACGCCTACCCTCCCGAGTACCGCGGCCGGCTTTACATGGGCAATATCCACGGAGGGTGTATCAATGCCGACAAGATTGACCGCGACGGAAGCACCTACACCGGAACGACCTGCCCTGATTTTCTAACAGCCAATGACCAATGGTTCATGCCGGTCTCGCAGAAAACAGGTCCGGATGGCTCACTGTGGATCCTGGATTGGTATGACCAATACCACTGCTACCAGGATGCGAAAAGGGATCCGGCCGGAATCGAAAGGTTGCGAGGCAGGCTCTATCGCATCCGCCATGAAAACAACCCAGCCGGACCGTGGCCCCGTGTAAACCTGGGCAGTGAAACGGATGATCGCCTTGTCAGTCGTTTGGCCGAGGGCAACGGTCTTTGGCGAGACATCGCCCAGCGCCTGCTGGCGGAACGCCTGGTTTCAGGCAAAACGCAGTCCAACACCCGTCAGGCCCTTCTGGATCTGGTGGAAAAACAAGGGAATATAAGGACCCGCATGCATGCCTTCTGGGCCTTATTGGGTGGCAATCTCAGCGGCAAAATCCTCACGCCGAACGACTACCTCCGGTTGATGGACAATGCCGAACCAGCGGTCCGGGCCTGGGCCGTCCGTGCAGCCGGAAACGCCACCTCCAATGACCCGCAGGTTCAGGCCAAGGTGGTCCACCTAGCTGCCGATGCCTCTGCTGATGTCCGCCTGCAGGTGGCCATTACACTGGGCAAACTTCCCGCATTGGATCCCTTGGGCACTTGGATGGCCATGCTAGCTACTTCGGGTAACGATCCGCTGGTTCCGGCCATCATCTGGCAAAATGCCAGGAGCCGCCTGCAAAACCAGACAGAGCAGCGAAGCCAAGTCCTTTCCTCACTGGCATCCTCTGGTGAGCCAACCCCTGGCAAGGACGCCTTTTTCACCAAGCTAATCAATCTGACCCTGGCCGATCCAAAACTCGATGGAGTGGCGATCACACGGCTCATGGAGTCCTGCCAGTCCCCCTCTTTCAATGCCACTGTCCGGGCAACGTTGCTTCGGTCACTCGCCAACCGGCTGGAAAGCGAAGGCGCGACCAATCCGAAAAGTGCCTTGGCAATCGCCACCAACCTTTTGTCAGGCTCACGGAAAATACTTGAAAAAATGACTCAAAACACCCGAGGTCAAAACGAGGAAAGCGAATTGGCTTGGTTCCTCCTTGCCTTGGCCGGGGTACCTGATGGTTCTACGAGGGCTGAGGCAGACCTGAAGGACGAAACCAAGCCTGAAAGCCTCCGCCGTCGGGCATTTCAGGCCTTGGCGGTCACCAGTCCTGATCGTGCCCAGTCAATCGCTCTGGATCAACTGGCCCGTTCTGGACAGACCAAAGACCAATTCCAGACCCGCCTGGCTGGCGAGGTTGCCCGATTGGAAGCTCCGGACTTGGCTGAAAAAATCCTGGCTTTTCAGCATTCTGTCCCTGGACCTGTACGGGACGCCCTCATGGACACCCTGACGCAAAGGCCGATTTGGGCCCGCCACTTGTTCCAGGCGATTGCTGACAAAAAGGTTCCAAGCCAGGCGGTGGGTATCAACCAAGTGCGGCGCGTTTTGGGATTCAAGGACAAAGAGCTTTCCGAATTGGTCCAAAAATCTTGGGGAAGCCTTAGGGCAGACCGAGACCCGGGCAGGGACAAATTGGTCAAAGGTGTTGCGGAAATCATACGCGCCATGCCCGGAGATCCCGTCAAGGGCCAAGCCGTTTTTGCCAGGTCCTGCGGCGTGTGCCACAAAATTTATGGAGCAGGGCAGGAAGTTGGCCCGGACCTGACCTCTAACGGCCGGGCCAGTTTCGAGCAATTGCTATCGAATATATTTGACCCCAATCTAGTGATTGGTGCGGCTTACCAAGCCCACACGGTTGCCACCACACGCGGACGTGTGGTTTCAGGCCTTTTGGTTGAAGACAGCAAGGATAAAGTCGTCCTAAAAGTCCAGGGTGGTTCCGTGGAAACCTTCCCGCGTGGCGAAATCGAGGCCAGTGAACGAAGCGCCATCTCCCTCATGCCGGAGGGCCTGGAAAAGCAGCTCCCACTGCCTGAAATTCGAGACCTGGTTGCCTTCCTGTGCCTGGATAAACCTCCATCCGACCCGGCCGCCCGGAGGATTCCCGGAGCCCCCTGAATTCTCCGAACATTGGCAAGTAGATAACCGCCAAAATTTGCCCAATCCTTTCAAACAGAACACCCTTCGGGCGTTCCGGGTTCACTCCTTGTAGATAGGCCGGCCTTGTTGATAAGTTATGTAGGGATTTTTTCCGATCGGCTGGGAAAAACTGCCGACTGGATCACCTACAAACCCGGGATCATGGACAGGCTGGGGCGCATTCAGCCCGTCGGTTATCCAACACTATTCCACCAGGGAGGGTCTCAACCCACCATGCGAGACGGGCGTGACATCATCCGTAGCCGGAACCTGCTCTACACCGACTTGGTGGGACGCGATGCCTGCGGCATCGGCGGCGTGGCTGCACGCGAAGGTAAACCTACGCACGAGGTGATCGCCAAATCCCTGCTCGCCCTGGTGGCCATGGAACACCGCGGCGGGGTTTGCGGTACATCCGGGGATGGAGCCGGCCTCACCTGCCAACTTCCTCTCGGTTTTTTCCGGGAACAGGCTCTGAAACTTTTCGGCCCCGGCTGTGGTGTGAAGGCTAATTCCAATATCGCCGTTGGCTCAATCCTGCTGCCGCGTGATCGAAGCCAGTCCGACAAGGCAAGGGATCTGATTGCCAAATGCCTGGCCGGCGGGCCTTTGAAGCTCCTGGGTTGGCGGGTGGTACCGGTCAACGATGACAAGATTCCAGCCAAGGAGGCTCAATCCCGCCCACTGCTGGAGCAGGTCCTTCTTTTGGTCGATCCAGGCATGGTCGATGTGGAGCGCGAGCTTTACAGGCGCCGGCTCAAGTTGCGTCACGCCCTGGCCGAAGCTGGCCTAGAAGCCTACATCTCCAGCCTTTCCTCCAAGCTGGTGAACTACAAGGGCCTCCTCACAAGCGACCAGTTCGCCGAATACTTCAACGATCTTCTGGATCCCTCATTCGAGTCGGGATTGTGCGCCTTCCACCGCCGTTACAGCACCAATACTTACCCCAACTGGGCATTGGCTCAACCGTTCCGGCTCCTATGCCACAACGGCGAGATCAACACGCTGAAAACCAATCGCAATGCGGTACACGCGTACTCTCGGGGTCTGGAACACGAGCTTCCAGGCGGGGAACTGCTTTCCCCAAGCATGAGTGATTCCGCCAGCCTGGATGAGTGGGTGGAGCATCTGGTTCTTGAAAAGGGCTGGAGCCTGTTGAGGGCCATTCGTACCTCAATCCCACCCGCCTTTGAGGGAGAGCCGGATGTGTGGGGCCAGGACAGCGTGGATGCCTTGGTCTACACCCGACGCGCATACGGCAGCCTGGGTGCGTGGGATGGCCCAGCCGGCATCATCTCCACCGATGGAACAACCTTGGTCGGCTTGGTCGACAGGATGGGTCTCCGCCCGGTTCGCTGGTGCGAGGACCGCAGGGGATGGCTCTACATCGGCAGCGAATCCGGCGTGTTTGGACTGGATCCATCGCAGATTGTCGCCAGCGGCCAATTGCAACCCGGCCAGATGATCGCCCTCGACACCCGTTCCAGCGAGCGGATGGACAGTTACGCCGTGATGGGTCGCATTGTCGAGGAAATGCGCGGAGACTTGGGCCCTAATCTGCATGAATTGAACAAGGCCCAGATCATCATCCCCGAATCGTTTGATTTCTCCCAGGCGGTGGAAGATTCCCTGAACCGGGTCTTGGAAGGTCGGAAGTGGACCATTGACCAGCTCCTTCAGGCGCACGGCTGGGAGTTTGAGCGCGCCGTCTTCGTCAAGGACATGGCAAAACTGAAAAAGGAACCGCTCGGGTCGATGGGTTTC
This sequence comes from uncultured Gemmataceae bacterium, assembly GCA_963923355.1. Taxonomy (GTDB): domain Bacteria; phylum Planctomycetota; class Planctomycetia; order Gemmatales; family Gemmataceae; genus UBA6894. The sequence goes on from CAWUOE010000031.1 coordinate 5,729, forward strand.
GACCGCGTGCTCACCATTTTCAGCCAACAACACCAGACGCTCTTCAAATACCTCCAACAGACATTCGCCGAGGTCACCAACCCGCCCATCGACCCCTACCGCGAGGGTGGAGCCATGTCGCTCACCACCTACGTGGGTCGTTCCCCCGTTCATTGCACCAGCAGCGCGGGCTCGGTTCCCTGCCGGCAACTCGAGCTTTCCAGTCCGGTCCTGTCTGACGGCGTGGTCGATGAAATTCGTCGAAACGAGGTCTTGGGCTTCAGGACCCTGGATGCGGTCTACCCGCTTGCCGAGGGAGCCGAGGGCCTGAAGGCTAGCCTTGCCAGACTCCGGGCGGAGGCCGCGCAGGCTGCCCGTGAAGGATTCAATGTCATCTGCCTGTCCGATCGCGAGGCCTTCAACGGGGATTTGGTGCCGATCCCGTCCCTGCTGGCACTGGGCTCCGTGAACAACCATTTAGCCTTGGAAGGGTTGCGCCAGCGCTGCAGCCTGGTCGTTCAGGCCGGTGACGTGCAGGAGGGACATGACATTGCCTGCCTCGTTTCCTTCGGTGCCGACGCAGTCCACCCGTACCTGATGCTGCGCCTCATCCGGAACGGTTTGTCCTTCAAGGATCCTGACACCAAGCAGGAGTGGACCCTTTCCAGCAGGGAATGCCTCGAAAACGTCTTCGCGGCACTGGAAGACAGCTTCAAGAAAATCATCAGCAAGATGGGTATCACCACGGCAGAGGGTTACCGTGGCGCCTTGCTGTTTGAAGCGGTTGGTTTCGGCCCCGAGTTGATGGAGCATCTGGGAGACCTCCCCAGCCGCATCGGTGGCATCAACTTTGCCGAGCTGGTGGACGACACGCGTTACCGCCTCGACCGGACTAAGAACATGCAGGTGCTTGGGCGTAATCGCGATTATCACGCCTTCAACGCCAAGGTCCGCATGGCCCTTCGCAAGGCCGCCGTTGCCGGCACCCCGGGCGAGCTACCCTTGGCAGGGTCCGAACCCGCCAAGCCAAAGACCGACCGGTCCGAAGCTGGTGGCGAGGATGCCTACCTGCCCGGCAACCTTGCACCAGCCGTCAGCACCGAATACCGGGATTTCTCTGAAATGGTCAACACGCGCGTCCCAACCGTGCTGCGAGACCTGTTTGATCTGGCTCCGGTTGGCGCCCCTGTGCCCGTGGAAACGGTTCAAACCGCATTGGATCTGGCCCGTAACCATTTCCGTGGGGCCGCCATGAGCCATGGCGCACTGACCAAGGATTCCCATCAGGACATCGCGGCGGCGCTCAACGAACTGGGGGGCATGAGCAACTCAGGTGAGGGTGGCGAGGCCCGTTTGCGCAACGATGTGCCAGAAAAGGCCTGGTCCGATTTCTGGCAAATGGTCCTGGAGCAACGCACCGCAAACCCCACTGATCTGGCGCTGGATGGCAACATCCGCAAGAGCCGGCTACGGTCCCGTATTCGTCAGATCGCCAGCGGCCGCTTCGGGGTTGATGCGGAATACCTCGTAAACGGCGAGGAATTGCAGATCAAAATGGCCCAAGGCGCAAAGCCCGGCGAAGGCGGCCAGTTGATGGGCAAAAAGGTCACCACTGAAATAGCCGAAATTCGTTATGGAAAGCCGGGCAACGACCTCATCAGCCCCCCGCCCCATCATGACATCTACTCCATCGAGGATCTGGCGCAGCTCATCCACGACCTCAAGGCGGTGAATCCCGGAGTGCCCGTCAGCGTCAAGTTGGTCGCCGTCGACAACATCGGCACCATCGCGGTGGGTGTCGCCAAGGCCGGCGCTGACATCATTGAGATCGATGGCATTGGTGGCGGAACAGGCGCCGCAATGCTTTCCAGCAAGGAACATACTGGCCTGCCCAGTGAGTTGGGCCTCTCGGAAGCCCACCAGGCACTGGTAGTCAACGGCATCCGCAAACAGGTCTTGTTGCGCGTGGGTGGTGGCATCAAGAACGGACGGGATGTTGTCAAGTATGCCTGTTTGGGCGCGGAGGAATTTTCCTTCGGTCAGGCGCTGATGGTCTCCGTGGGCTGTATCGTCTGCAAAAGTTGCCATATCCCCAACTGCCCCACCGGCATCACCGGAACCCAAGGCGAGTACAAGGGTGACGCGCAGCACACCAAGGCTTACCTCCTGAATGTCGGTGAGGAAGTGCGCACCGAACTTGCCCGGCTCGGCTTCACCCACATCCGCCAGGTGGTGGGTCGCGTGGATTTGCTGAAACGCAAATCGATCCCCAACACACGATGCGATCTTGTTGATTTGTCACGCTTCATGCACCCGGACATGGCCCTCGATCGGCTCGATTCCTCCTTCCCCGATCTTTACACCGGGGTTTGTGAAGCGGTTCCCGGCCAATCCAACAGCATGAACCAGAGGATTATCGAGGCCGCCCGTCATGCGATTGAAACCGGCCAAAATGCGGATTTGCTGTTCCGGATTCGCAATTCCGACCGCTCGGTGGGCGCCACCGCTGCCGGGCTTATCGCAAAACTGTACAGCCGTGACGGAATGCCCGCCGGGCGCAGGGTACGGGTACGGTTTGATGGTGAGGCGGGCCAGAGCTTCGGCGCTTGGTGTATCCAGGGGTTGGAATTGGAACTGCGAGGATTCGCCCAAGACGGCGTTGCCAAGGGGATTTGCGGTGGCTCAGTCGTGGTGACCCTGGATTATTCCCAGGCCAAGCCGGGCGACGAGATCCAAAGCGTGGCCGGCAACAATGTCGCCTACGGGGCCACCGGGGGCACAGTGTTCCTCGGCGGAAAAGCGGGCCACCGTCTAGGCATCCGCAATTCGGGCGCGACTATTGTGGCCGAAGGTGCGGGCAAGTACGCGTGCGAATACCAGACCAGGGGCCGCGTGGTCATTCTGGGCCCGATTGAAAATGAGATCGGCTCCGGCATGACCGGTGGTGAACTGATCGTTTACGATCCTGCCAACGAGGCCCCAGCCAAGTTGCACTCACGTTCGGTCGCGGTGGTCGACTGCACCTATGTGGATTACGAGTGGATTCACCCACTCATCATCAGTTTCCATGCCCGCACGGGCAGCAAGGTCGCCGAGAATATCCTTAAAAACTGGGGTGAGATCCGTCGCAGCCGCCGCCTTCGCAAGATCGTGCCATTGGCGGTTGCCCGCAAGGCCGAGGATTTCATTGCCGCCGGCACCAACGCCGGCTGATTTTTCTGGCAGCCTGAAGCAAGGAGGCCCGGCTACTTCAGGTCGCCGGGCCTCCTTGCTTCAGGCTGGTTATACAATCATTCTCTCATCGCAGGCCCTTCAGCTTTTCCTCGATTTGGACCTTTTTCATTTGGTCGCGTTTTGAGGCACTCACAGTTTCCAAGGCCAATTGGTAATACTTGGAGGCCCCAGCTTTATCGCCCTTGGCGGCCAACACATCTGCGAGGTGGTCATAGATTTCCGTGTTGCGCCCCGCTTCCACGGCCACTGCCCCCTCGAGGGCTTTTTGCGCCTCATCGTATCTCTTGGTTCGGAAAAGGACCCAACCCAAGCTGTCCAGATAGGAGGCGTTGTCCAATTCAGCGGTTTCCTCGTCGTCTTTTTCCTCCGGATCTGCCTCTTCCGCAGCCTTCTGACGGCGCTTCTTGTCCTCTTCCAAAGCGCGGCGAACGAGTTTCTCCGCCTTTTCCAACTCACGGTTGTTGTCGGCGAGGATGTAGCCAAGGTCGTTGTTGTAAGTGGGGTTGGAGGGTTCTTTCTGGACCAACTCCTCCAGAATCTTCACCGCCTTATCCACTTCCTTGGTCTCGGTGTACAACCCGGTCAGGGTGTATTTCAGTTCATCGCTGATCCCGTCGCGCTGTTCCTTTTTCAAGGCCTCGTCCTGCTCCACCATGTCAATCAGCTTCTGATAACCGGCAATCGCCTCCTCCAGCCGCCCCGCCTCGCGGAGCATGCGGCAACGCAGGTCCTGCTCCGCAAGCGGGTTCAAGCCACCGCGCCCACTGATCCTTTTGAGAACCTTCTCCGCCTTGTCGAACTGGCCAAGGCGTGATTGGCAGAGCAACATCCGACGGATCACGTTGCTCTTCGCCTTGTTGATCAAGCCGTCCTCATCAGCAGACTGCGGGAGTGCCAGCTCCATGAATTCCTGGCATGTCTTCTCACAAGCCTCAAATTGGCCCACCTCGTATTGGAACAACAAGAGCGCGTTATAGCCCTCAATCAGTTTGCTGGGGCTTTGAAGTTTTTTGGCATCATCCACAAACGCTTTCAGAAAATAAGCGCCGGCTTCGTTTTCCCTGAGTGAGTAGGCAGACCTTCCCAAGACGTACAGGGCGTTCAGGTTGTAGGGAGCTGCAGTATCCTTGGGCCGCTCCGCCTTGGCTTTTGCATAAGCGGCGCGGACGATTTCCCGACCCTTGGCCCTATCGTTCGTGATTTCCTTGAGGGCGTTTTTCCTGGAAAACGATCCCGTTACTGCATTCAGTTTTTGGGCCGGATCACCGCTGGTATCCTGCCCCTGGGCGATGGCAGCAGGTCCCATGAAAGCCAGCGTGGTTGGAAGAGCGACTTTCCATGCCAGAATTCTGATTTTCATACCGTATTCCTCACGATTTTTAGGCGAATGATCCCGTCGCTCGTTCAGGAACCCGGGACGAACCTTTTCCTGATTCCATTCAATATCCCAATCCCCTGCCCGCACGCCAGCCCTTCAGGCCAAAACGAAGCAGCCCGCGTCCCCCGTCCCGGCCACAGTAGGCGGCGGGGACGGGGTGCGGACTTCCCCCGAAGTTCCCTGTTTGGAAAGGCCTATCTCGCCGGAGCGCACCCGGGCGGGCACGCGGAAGCCGGAGGCGGAGCGCAATAAGTTGGTGCCCCATAAGCCGCCGGAGCATATCCAGCCGGGGCAGCATAGCCAGCTGGCTGGGCTGCATAACCAGGGGCTGGAGCATACCCAGGTGGCGGTTGCACAGTTTGGGGACCGTAGTTTCGCTCGCAGTATTTGTGGCAGGTGGCATGGCAACCCAGTGGCAGGCTGAGCAGCAACACCCCCATCGTGCGGATCATGCATTTCGCGAACATTTACCCACCCTCCAGCCGCGCTTTGAAAGCAAGGCAACCAGCGGCCAATCAACTGTTGGGCCGGCGTATGGTAGAGGCTGTCGGTAAAATCAAGAGGACTCTTCGGGATTTCCGGTAAAAAAGATTGGGTCAAATGGGGGATATGGGTGGATTTACGCTGATGCCGAAGCCTTCCAATCTTCTGGAATCCATTGGTTCGCTTGGTCGCAGGTCCAAAGTCTCCGCCCAACAGTGAGCGGGTTGTTTTTCATCCAACTCATCACCAAAAGAACCTGATCGATCTGATCCAATTTCCAAACCCGCCACCCAGGCGGTATCCCGTCGCTGGATACCAAGAGCGCCCGCAATTGTTTTAGAGCAGCAGGGGATTGCTGAGGACGCCGCAAGGCTCCCACGACCCGTCCACGATGGAGTAGATACCAGGTCTCAACGCCGGATGGACCAAGTACCGCATGTACCCCGTGCAGGCCCCAGGCCGCATCCAACCGCCCGATATGCGCTTGCAGGTAGTGCATCTGGCGCATCCGGTCGCGCAAGGTGGCGGCACGCTCAAAATCAGTTTCACCTGCAGCGGCAAACATCTGTTGTTCGACCGCCCGGATAGCCTTGGAATCCCCTTTTAAAAAGTCGAGGCAATTCTCAACAGCCTTGGCGTAATCCTGTCTGCTGGCACCTTCCAGGCAGGGCGCTAGGCAAAGCCCTAAACCATGGCGCATACACCCAGTTGGCCCATTTGCCTGACCGACTACCAATAGCACGTGCCGGGCTGGAAACAGGGGAGGATGAGGCCTGGGGCATTCCCGAAGCCGGAAATGAAGATTCACGGTCCGAATCGCCTCGCGCATCCGGCGCGTCCAAGGCAGGGGCCCCCAATGGCGTGTGGCGCCCGATCGAATCTGACGAACGGCGCGAAGATAAGGGGCCGCACCTCCGGTCAGTTCCAGGAAAAAACGGCTCCTGTCCTCGGGTAGCCCCTTCACATTGCAGGTGGGGGCCATCCGGCGGATCAGCTCCAACTCCCGCAGCAAGGCTCCGAACTCATCGGGGACCGGTTCCCACCAAATTGAACGGGCCAAACGGGCAAGGCGGCCTGACTTCTCGTTGCGGCTGCTTGGGTTGAAATAACCCAACAAACGCGTGCGCAGGCATTTCGCCTTGCCCAGGTAAAATAATTCACCCCTGCCGTTCACCAAGGCATAAACGCCTGGCTGGCCTCGCGGGCAAATCTCCGAAAGTCTTTTCAGAAGCGTCCGGGTTGAGCCGGCAGAAACATAGGTAGGACGAGGTACCCCCCAGCCATGAAATGCAGAGGGCCCAAAACCCGTAAAAGCGGCGGTTGGGAAAAGCCATCCCATGGGCTGGTGCCATCCGTGGCCTGGATTGACAGATTTCGAGAGGTAAAGAATTACCCCAATCATTCAAGGCATTCTGACAATCTCGCCATGAATGCCATTTTTGGGCCGCCATCCTTGGAACCGGCCCAAGAATCACTATCTTACAGTGTAACAAGGGGTACCAGCCAACCCTTTCCCGGAACATTCTTTTCACCCGACCCGTTTCACGGGTTGGGTGTTTGCGCATGTCCGGAATGGGTTGAGGGTGTCCAACCTCCATCAAGGACCGGTTTTTCATCATGCCGAAGCGCACCGACCTCAAGAAAATCCTGATCATCGGCTCCGGGCCCATCATCATTGGCCAGGCCTGTGAGTTTGATTACAGCGGTGCCCAGGCTTGCAAGGCTTTGAAGGAGGAAGGCTACGAGGTAGTGCTGGTCAATTCGAACCCGGCAACCATCATGACCGACCCCGAGATCGCGGACCGCACCTACATAGAGCCGATCACCTGGAAGACGGTTGAAAAAATCATTGACCGTGAGCGTCCGGATGCCCTCCTGCCCACCGTGGGGGGACAGACCGCGCTGAACACGGCAATGGCTTTGCACAAGCACGGAGTTCTCGAGAAGTACCAGGTTGAAATGATCGGTGCGGACCCCGTCGCCATCGACAAGGGTGAGGACCGCCAAAAGTTTAAGGAAGCCATGCGGAAAGTCGGGGTGGGAGTCCCGAAAAGCGGCGTGGTCCATTCCATGGAAAAGGCATACGAGGTGCTGGCGGATGTCGGGCTGCCGTGTGTCCTGCGGCCCAGTTTCACCCTGGGCGGCACGGGGGGAGGGATTGCCTTCAATCGGGAGGAATTCACGGATCTGATCCGACGGGGCCTCGAATTGAGCCCGGTAGGAGAGGTGCTGGTGGAGGAATCCATCCTCGGATGGAAAGAATACGAGCTCGAGGTGATGCGCGACAGCGCCGATAATGTGGTGATCGTTTGCAGCATCGAGAATTTCGACCCGATGGGGGTTCACACCGGGGACAGTATCACCGTAGCCCCCGCGCAGACCCTGACTGACAAGGAATATCAGCGGCTGCGTGATGCCTCCCTCGCAATCATTCGCGAGATCGGCGTGGCGACGGGCGGCAGCAATATCCAGTTCGCAATTAACCCGGCCAATGGCGCCCTGGTGGCTATCGAGATGAATCCCCGGGTATCCCGTTCCAGCGCCCTGGCAAGCAAGGCGACCGGCTTCCCCATCGCCAAAATCGCCGCCAAGCTGGCTGTCGGCTACCGACTGGATGAGTTGCGCAACGACATCACGCGGGAAACCCCTGCCTGCTTCGAGCCGACGATTGATTATGTGGTCACCAAAATCCCCCGTTGGGCCTTCGAAAAGTTTCCGGAAGCCGATCCGACCCTGACCACCCAGATGAAATCCGTCGGCGAAACCATGGCAATCGGCCGCACCTTCCGCGAGTCACTGCAAAAGGCCTTGCGTGGTCTGGAAACCGGCCGTTTCGGGCTGGGCCTCGATGCCAAGGACCTTTGGGGAACACCCAACCAGCCATCGCTCGAGGAAATCACCCACAAACTGGCCACGCCCAATTCCGACAGGATCTGGTTTGTCCGCTACGCCATGCTGGCGGGAATGACCGATGGTGAAATCCACCAGCGAACCAGGATCGACCCGTGGTTCCTGGCTCAGCTCCGTTCGATAGTCGACCTGGAAACGCCACTGAAGAAGGCGGGAGCCTCCGGCGTGACCGGGCTCGACACCGACCTGTTGTGGGAAGCCAAGCAGGCGGGATTTTCCGACCGCCAGATAGCCCATGTCGCCGGCACCAACGAAATGGAGATCCGCCGCCACCGTAAGGAAAAGGGGGTCATCCCGGTTTACAAGCGGGTGGACACCTGTGCAGCCGAATTCGAGGCCTACACCCCCTACTTTTATTCCACCTACGAACGCCCGGCGCTCAAGGTCCAGCCTGACGGATCGGCCTTGCCGGAGTTGGATGACGAGGCCGCGGTCGGCGACCCGAGGCAAAAAATAATGATCCTGGGCGGGGGGCCCAATCGCATCGGGCAAGGCATTGAATTCGACTACTGTTGCTGCCAGGCTTCCTTCGCCCTGAGGGAGGCCGGGTTCGCCTCGATCATGGTGAATTCGAACCCCGAGACGGTTTCCACCGACTACGACACTTCCGATTATCTTTTTTTCGAACCCCTGACCACCGAGGATGTGCTCAATATTGTCGAGCGGATGAACCCGCGTGGACTGATTGTCCAATTCGGCGGCCAAACCCCGCTGAATCTCGCCCGGGCGCTCGAGGCGGCTGGAGCCCCCATCATCGGCACCAGCGTGGAAAGTATCGACACCGCGGAAGACCGTGAGCGTTTCCAGGCCATGGTCAATGACCTGAAGTTGGCCCAGCCCCCCTGTGGAACTGCCACCGACCTGCAGCAAGCCCTGCGTGTAGCCCGCCAGATTGGTTTCCCGGTCCTGGTTCGTCCAAGCTATGTGCTGGGTGGCCGCGGCATGGAGATCGTCTACGACGAAGCCAACCTGACCCGCTATATCAACAACGCCATCGAATTGTCTCCAGGCAAGCCGATCCTGATTGACAAATTCCTGGAATCAGCGATCGAGGTGGATGTCGATTGCATCAGTGATGGCGAGCGCACCGTGATTGGTGGCGTGATGCAGCATATCGAGGAGGCCGGAATCCACTCGGGCGATTCGGCATGCGTGCTTCCTCCCCACAGCCTGCCCCAGGCAGTGGTGGAAGAAATCCAGCGGCAGACTTCTGCGATGGCGCTGGCACTGAAGGTTCGCGGGCTGATGAATGTGCAATTCGCCGTGGCCGGCCTGAAAAACCTGGCCAATCCAGCGGATGCCGCCGCTGCCGCCGGGCAGGCGCAGATTTACGTGCTCGAGGTGAACCCCCGAGCCAGCCGGACCGTTCCTTTTGTTTCCAAGGCAACCGGCGTTTCATTCGCCCGGCTTGCCGCCTTGGTCATGGCCGGGGCCACCCTCGATCAACTGGGGCTGAATGGTACGGTGGTGCCCAAGCACTTCTCGGTAAAGGAAAGTGTCTTTCCATTCAATAAGTTCCAGGGTGTGGACATCATCCTGGGACCGGAAATGCGTTCCACCGGCGAGGTGATGGGCATCGACACCTCTTTCGGTATCGCTTTTGCCAAGAGCCAACTGGCCGCAAGTAATCCATTGCCTGTTTCAGGCAAGATTTTTCTTTCCGTGGCGGACCGCGATAAACCAGTGGCGACGCAAATCGCCAAGGGGCTGGTGGATCAGGGGTACCAACTTGTGTGCACCCGGGGAACTGCGCAGCTCCTTCGGCAAGCCGGGATCGAAGCCCAGGAGGTCGCCAAATTGCAGGAGGGGCGTCCCAACCTGATTGACCTGATGAAGAACGGGGAAATCGCTTTGGTGATCAATACCCCGAGTGGCAAAGGAGCCCGAACGGACGAGGGAAAAATTCGCGCCGCTGCGGTATCCCATGGTGTGACCTGTATCACAACCATCGCGGCCGCTTTTGCGGCCCTAGAA
>CAWUOE010000032.1:0-15637 GCA_963923355.1 uncultured Gemmataceae bacterium
CGGCGGGCGGGTTTCCAGCCTGGCGGGACGCCCCCTCCTCTACGGGGCCCCGGGTTACAGGCAGGATGGCTTCCTCGCCTCCAACGGCCTTTTGCACCAGGCGCTGCTGGCCAAGATCCGGCCGGGGAGCTGAGCCCGATTATCTAGCGGGACAATCCACCCAGAGGAGGCGGGCCCTGGACCTGGGCCAGCCGGGCCTGGGCCGTGTCGGCGTGGCGACTGCCCGGGAAGGTGATGAGGACCTTTTCCAGGTAGAACACCCCCTGCTGTGGCTTGCCCTTGCCGATCCAGGCCTCGGCCAGGTTGAGGTAGAGCCCGGCCAATTTCTCAGCGGACTGCTCGGCGACCACGCGCAGCTTGTCCGGGTCGTTGCGGATCGCCTGCACCTCGTCGCGCGCTTTTTTCGCCTCCTCGGAATCGGGGAACTGGGCGAGCAGCTTCTCGGAGATTTCCAGCATACCGGCCAGATGCCCCTGCTTCCGTTCCTCCTCCATCTGCTCCATCAGGGATTTGGCCCCGGCCTCCATCGGCGGGCTGCCAGCCGAATCGGTGCTGCGGGATGCCAGGGTGGCCTTGGCTGATTCCCGTGCGGTGGTGTCCTCCCTGGCGGCATCCGGCAGCGTGTTGGGAACCCCGGTGGATTTCTGGAGCGGGCCAACGAGCGGTTCGGTGTTGCCCCGCGCCGAGGCCTCGGCGTCGAGGTTCTGCAGCATCGCCTTGGCCTGCGAGTAAAGGGGCCCCCGGAATTCCGATTCGGTGATCAAGCGCAGCAACAGGGAGGCCCGGCCCCGGTCCTGGTTTGCCCTGGCCTTGCGGGCCTCCTCCAGCGCGCCAGCCAGCCAGGCGGGCGCCTCGGGGCCCGCCGCCGCCTTGTCCAGGGCGGCCAGAAATGCGGCCGGATCGACGAAGCCCTCGTTGCTGCCCAGGATTTTTCCGGTCGGGTCGGCATAGACGTGGGTCGGGTAATTCCGCAGGCCCAGCGCGCTGACCAATTGGGGGTTCCTGCGGCCATCCACCTTCAGGCAAACCCATTCCGCCTTGAGCTTGGCCAACACCTTCGGCTCGGCAAGAGTCACGGTTTCCATCTGCTTGCACCAGGGGCAGTTGTCCACGCCGATTTCGATCAGGAGTGGCATTCCACGCTCGGAGGAGACTTTCCGGGCGCCCTCGTAGTCGGCAAGCCAGGTGATCCCGGCCTGGGCGGCCGATGCCGGCGCCATCGGAACCGGCTCCTGGCCGTGGGTGGAGACCGGGACCAAACCGAGCAAGAGTGTTGCCAAGCCGCGGGCAACCCGGGTGGATCCTTTCACTCCCCGGGCGATGCGGACTGTACTAGTTGAATGGTTCATGGGTGCCTGCTCCTTGGACAAAACGCGCCCCCCGTCTCATCAGGCCCTGGGGTGCGCCTTGCGGTAGTTTTCCTGCAACTTTTGCGTGGTCACATGGGTGTAAATCTGGGTGGTGCTGAGGCTCTGGTGGCCCAGCAGTTCCTGGACGGAGCGGATGTCCGCCCCCGCGTCCAGGAGGTGGGTGGCGAAGGTATGGCGCAACGCGTGGGGCGATACATCCTCCTTCAGGCCCGAAAGGCGGGCCTGGTGGCGGAGCAGGCGGTGGACGCTGCGGGAGGTCAAGCGGGTGCCGCGGTGGTTGAGGAACAGGGCGTTTTGTTCCTTGGTTTTCGCCAGGCTCGCCCGCACCTCCATCCAGCGGCCGATCGCCTCCATCGCCATGGGTCCCAGCAGGACCAGCCGTTCCCGTTTCCCCTTGCCGCGGACCACGGCCACCCCCTGCTCATGGTCCAGGTCATCGAGGTTCAAACCGACCAGCTCGCTGACACGCACCCCGGCGGAATAGGCCACCTCCCACAGCGCGTGGTCCCGGGGGGCGAGCCGTTTTTCCCCCTGGTCGGCCTCCAGCAGGGTGTCGACCTCGGCGCGGGTGAGGAATCGGGGCAGCTTGCGTTCTTTCCGGGGGCCCTTGAGGCCGTCGGCGGGATTGGAATCCACCTTTTCCCGCAGGCGCAGGTAACGGAACCAGGACCGGACCGCCGACAGGCGACGACTGATCGTCGAACGGGAGTAGCCCTGCTCCTGCATCCACGCCAGCCAGGTCCGAAGATTGCGGGGGGTCACCTGGCTGACCTTCAGGCCCTTGCCAAAGGATTCCTGCAAGCGGTCCACCGCCTGCGTCAGGTCCTCGCGGTACGATTTGACGGTGTGGGCGGACGCGCCCTTCTCCAGGGACAGATGCCGCAGGAAATCCGCCATTTCCGCCCGCATGGAAAGGCTCCCGGCCTACGGATCCTGACCCTCAACACCCCAAAATGCGTCCAAGGGGTTCACACGGACTGCCCCTGCAGCACCTGTTCCCGCATCTTTCCAGCCAGGATGGCCACATCAAAACCGGTCAGCGGGCAGGTGGATTCCACCGCCAAATCCTGCAATTCATCCAAAAGGATGTGCTGGCTTTCCCGGTCGTAAACGAAGACAAAACGCTCGCCCTGCTTGGTCAACGCGAGAACGAAGACCTCCTTGCGCACGCCTGAACTCCGGAGCCGGCTCGAGGAGGGCCGTATGGATTGATTTCGGATCGTATGCCGGTCCGGTCGCTGCGGATGTGGGGCGGCGGGGGCAAGAACCGGCCTGGGCCGGCAATCCTCCCCGCACAAACCATGGAAGCGGCAGAATCAGATCAGGTGGTCCAGGGAGGCCAGACCCAGGCCTTCCCGGGTGGCGAGGGGCTCCCCGTATTTGCGCTGGATGGTCCAGCCATAGGCCTTGGCGCGGGTTTCCACATCCTCCAGGGGCAGCGTGGGATTGGCCGTCCTGCCCTGGACCAACTGGGAGTGGTAACAGCGGAGCGCCTCCAGCTTGCGGTCAAACTGGCGGGTGACATCCACCACCAGGTCCGCCTTGGGCAGGGTGCGCAGGTGCAGGGAAAAGTAGTACAGCAGCCGGGGGGGATACCACGGGTCCCCCGGCATGTCGGTTTTGCTCAGCTTGGCCCAAAAACGGGCCGCATCGGTCAGGGCGCTGGCCGCCACATGGTCGGGATGGGCGTCCTCCCAGTGGTGCGTGAATACCACCCTGGGCCGCCAGAGGCGGAAAATCCCGGCCAGCCGGGACCTGGCTTCCAGCGAATTCTCCAGCGATCGATTGGGCAGCCCCAGGTTGATCCGCTGGTCCAGACCCAATTTGGCTGTCGCCTCGGCGGTTTCCCTGGCGCGGATTTCCGGGGTACCCAGGGGGGTGGGCTCCCCATTGGTCAGGTCCACCACCCCGACCCGGTACCCCTTTTCCTTCAGCATCAGGATGGTGCCACCCAAACCGATTTCGGCATCGTCCGGATGGCAACCGACCACCAAATAATCAACCAGGGAATCCGCATAAGCTTGCGAAGATGGGGCGTCTTTCTGGGCGGACATGGCGTTGATTCCCGGGTCGCTGGCGGTGCATGATTGGGCACCGTTTGGTAGAGAATCGGCCGTGTCAGGGCACCGATTCAACCACCCATTTTAACGTGCGATCGGGAAAGGAATCCCATGCGCAAGCTGATCGTGATACCCGCCAGATACGCCTCATCGCGACTTCCCGGCAAACCGCTGCTCCGGGAAACCGGCAAATACATGGTGCAGCACGTCTATGAGCGGGCTTGGCAAAGCAAATTGGCCGACCGGGTGATTGTGGCCACCGACGATGACCGGATTGAGCAGGCCTGCGAGAGTTTCGGTGCCGAGGTGGTGCGCACCCGGGAAGATCACGCCTCGGGAACAGACCGTGTGGCCGAGGTGGCGGAAAGCCGGAATTTTGACCTGATCCTGAACCTGCAGGGGGATGAGCCGCTCATCGACCCCGCCAAGCTGGACCTGCTGTTCCAACTGCTGGAAAACGATGCGGCCGCCGAGATGGCCACCCTGGTCACCCCGCTGACCAGCCTGGAATCGTACCGGAATCCGAATGTGGTGAAGGCGGTGGTGGATGACCGGGGCAGGGCGCTCTACTTCAGCCGCAGCCCCATCCCGCACCTGCGCGACAACGCCGAACCCGGCCCGGAGGCGCTGCGCGGGCTCGTTTGGCAGCATGTGGGCCTGTATGCCTACCGCAAGGATTTCCTGCTGCGATTGGCGCGTTTGCCCGTCCATCCGATCGAACAGGCCGAGAAACTGGAGCAGCTCCGCGTGCTGGCCACCGGCGGTTCCATCGCGGTGGGCAAGGTGGAAAATGCCGGAATCGGTGTCGACACCTTTGAAGACTACCGTCGGTTTGTAGAACAATATCTGCAATCCGGGCGCCGAGCGGCCTGACAGTCGGGGGGACTGGGGCGGCCAGTGCCCGCCCCAGCAGGCCCCGCCTTTTGATGTCCAAACATATCTGCAAGCATATTTTTGTAACGGGCGGTGTGGTCAGCTCCCTCGGCAAGGGGCTCACCAGCGCCTCGGTGGGCCTCCTTTTGGAGAAAAGGGGGCTGCGGGTCCGCCTGCAAAAGCTCGACCCCTACCTGAACATCGATCCCGGGACGATGAGCCCGTACCAGCATGGTGAGGTCTATGTGCTGGATGACGGCACGGAGACCGACCTCGACCTGGGCCATTACGAACGATTCACCTCGGGCCCCCTCACCCGGCAGAGCAACTACACCAGCGGCCGGATCTACCAGTCGATCCTGCAGAAGGAGCGGCGCGGCGAGTATCTGGGCAGCACCGTCCAGGTGATTCCCCACGTGACCGACGAGATCAAGGCCGCCATCCGGGGCGTGGCCACCAGCGACGTGGATGTGGTGATCACCGAACTGGGCGGAACGGTGGGTGACATCGAGGGCCTGCCCTACCTGGAGGCGATCCGCCAGTTCGCGCTCGATGTGGGCAAGAACAACTGCCTGTACATCCACCTGACGCTGGTGCCGTACCTGAAGGCCGCCGGCGAGGCGAAGACCAAGCCCACGCAGACCAGCGTGATGCAGCTCCGCCAGATCGGCATCCAGCCCGACGTGCTCATCTGCCGCACCGAGCGGGAGATGAGCGAGGGGATGAAGGACAAGATCGCGCTGTTCTGCAACGTGGAGCGGCGGGCGGTCATCGAGGAGCGCGACAAGGAACTGTCGATCTACGAGGTGCCGGTCAGCCTGAGCGCCAACAAGCTGGACCAGATCATCGTCGAGAAGCTGGCCCTGGAAGGCAGGCCGCTGGACATGGGCGAGTGGCAGGGGATGCTCAACCGGGTGCTCAACCCCCGGCAGGAGGTCTCCATCGGCGTGGTGGGCAAGTACATCAGCCTTTCCGACGCTTACAAGTCGATTTATGAGTCGCTCGACCACGCGGGCATCGCGCTGGAGACCCGGGTGGTGGTCCGGCGGATCGACAGCGAGGAAGTCGAGCGGGACGGGGCCGAGCGGACGCTGGGCGGGCTGGACGGCATCCTGGTGCCCGGCGGATTCGGCTACCGGGGCATCCCAGGCAAGCTCAGCGCGATCCGTTACGCGCGGGAGAGGAAAATCCCGCTTTTCGGCATCTGCCTGGGGCTGCAGTGCGCGGTGATCGAGTTCGCCCGGAATGTCCTGGGCCTGAAGGACGCCAACACCACCGAGATCGACGCGGACACCAAGGATCCGGTGGTCTGCCTGCTGGATGAACAGTTCAGCATCACCGACATGGGCGGGACGATGCGGCTGGGCTCCTACCCGTGCAAGCTGACCGCGGGCAGCCTGGCCCGCAAGGTCTACGGCGCCGACGAGGTGCGGGAACGGCACCGCCACCGGTACGAGTTCAACAACGCCTACCGGAAGCGGTTCGAGGAGGCCGGCATGCGGTTCTCAGGCACCAGCCCGGACGGCAACCTGGTGGAGGTGGTGGAGATCCCCGATCACCCGTGGTTCCTGGCGGTGCAAAGCCATCCCGAGTTCCAATCGAAACCCACCAAAGCCCATCCGCTTTTCCGCGAGTTTGTTCGCGCCTCGCTGGAGCAGAAGGACCGCAGGCGGAAATAATCCCTTAAATTATTTCAAAAAATGTATCCCCCGCTGCCGTTGCACACAGCGGGCCTGCTCCTTCGTTGATTTTCAGGGGGAGTTCTTGCACGCCCGTTTTTTCAATAAATGGGTAAATCCTGACCCTTGGTCCACAGATAAACCACTTTGCCCCGATAATGGACCGTCTTGATCAAAAAAAATCTCATGCTATATTGTTAATTATTGATGGTCATATTGTTTGGGCAAAAGTTATATAGCCCAAGCAATATGGTTATTTAGGAATTTTGGGTAATTTGGTAAATTAATTCATTTGATCACAAGTGCCATCTAGGGCTGTGCATTGGAATCGGAGAAGCCATGTCCATTTCCCGATTGGTTTCCAGGCTGATTGGCAAGAAGCAGGCACGGGCAGTTCAATCTGCCAGGGTCAGGCCCGGCCTCGAGCGCCTGGAGGCGCGCACTGTGCCGGCTGCCATTCCGACCGTCACGCTGACGGCGCCCTCCGCCTGGGTGGACCCGCCCCGGAACCAAATCCCGGTTTATCCCCCTCCAACCAGTTTCATCGGTGAGCAGACCCGCATGGTCCTCACCTTTGACAACACCAGCCCGACGGATGCCGGGTACGGACCTTATGTGGATCTCTATATTCCAAAAACTGGCGCCGACGGTACCGGCGCCGCTGTGGATGACGGGATCACTTTCGCCTCGGCGAACTACCTCGGAATTCCCGTCACCTCGACGGTGATCACGCTGACGGCGGCGGGGGTGAACCACCCGTACGCCGTCGATCCCACCGGCAAACCCCTGCTGATCAAGCCGCCCGCCGGCTTCCAGGAGGGCGACCAACTGGTGGTCCTGCAGTTGCCTTTCGGCAGCTTCACCAACGACCAGCCCGTGGCGACCATCGATGTGGCCCTGAACATCAGCAACCTGGCGGATCAGGGAACCGCGCTTCCCCTGCGGGCCCAGGGCGGTTTCCAGTTCGGGAACGATCCCCTCAACAATCCGCAATCCGACCCCACCGTGGTGGGAACGGCCGTGGCATCCTCGGTCACCCCGGAGCTGTTCCGTGTCCTGAAGGAATACATCGGCCCCGAGGATGAGACCGCCACCGGGCCCAATTTCCCGAGGAAATACAAGCTGCGGGTCGATGTGGCCAACGGGCAGACACTCACCAACCTCCAAATTCGCGACATCCTCGACTCGAGCATGCAGTTCGTGGGGGTCGACTCGGTCACCGGCGGATCCATCGCAGGCAGCAGCCTGCCATCCACCAGCGTCCCGGGCGGGACCCTGCTGGAGACGCTTGCCTCGGTCACCGGGACCACCGGGGTGGATGACGCCACCGTCACCTTCAGCTTCTATGTTCCCTATTTCGACGCCAATTCATCCCCGACCGTGCCCGCCAGCGGCCAGCCCCAAACCGCCACGGACACAGCCTCCGCCGAGGGCGACTGGGTCCCGCTCGACACCCGGGACGCGGCCCGTCACGTGGTTTCGGCATCCAACGACCTCACCAGGCACACCTTGACCGAAAGGTCGCTGGCCATCCAGAAGACCGTGCGCCTGGTGGACGACCAATCAAGCCCCGGGTACACCCCGGGGGATACCATCGAGTACACCCTGCATGTGCAGGTGTCGGACTATTTCGCCTTCCAGAACCTCGCCGTGAGCGACACCCTTCCGGATGGTTTGTCGGTGGACGGATCCTTCACCCCGACCCTTGAATTGAGGGAACACGGGGTCACGTCCAACCTCTCCTTCACGGGCAACACCTTCACGGCGGTGGCCAATCCCGCCAACGGCACCGACCTTCTGGTATTCAACATCAGCCAGGCGCTCCAGAACAATGGGCAGGACGGCGTCCTCCTCGGCGGCAACGTTCCCGTCGGGGGCACCGGCGGGCCCTTGCCCCAGTCCAGCCCGGCCATACACCCCGGCACTGTCGCTTTCATCAAGTTTCGGGCGAAAATCGACAACACCTACCAGAAGGCCCAGGTGTCCGGCAGCAACGTGGTCGTTCCCGGCGACTGGCTGGTCAACCGGGCCAGTATCAGCGGCGACGTCCTGGGAGTGTCCAACCTGGCCCCCACCTCCAACAAGGTCACCGACACCACGGTGGAGGAAATCCGGATCGTTTCCCTGCCCAACAGCAAGACCGTCTACGCCGTCAACGGCAACACCCAGTTCTCCTCGCCGGTCCAGGTCCTGCCGGGGGACACGGTCACCTACCGGCTGACCACCAGCCTCGCATTCTCCAGCTTCACCAACCTGACAGTGACAGATTTCCTGCCGCTTCCCCTGTTCCATGCCGGGGAAGTGACACGATTCAGCCCCGTGGCCAGTTCCACCCCGCCGGCCCCCGGCACCATCAGCTACGCCCCGGGCGACACCTTCCATTCCATCATCGGGATAACCCCGACCGTTACCAACGACCCGGTCGCGAATTCCTTCCGCCTCGATTACGGGGACCACAATGACCCCGACAACGATGTGACCACCATCGACCTGCTGGTGACGGTCACAGCCACCGATGAGCCGATGGCCGACCGGCTGTTCCTGACCAACCAATTCGAGAAATCCCAGGTGGACAGCGGGAACAACCCCGTCACCGCCAACACCCTGGTCCAGGTGCAGGTGCTCACCCCGTCGGTGCTCGGTGTGCGCAAGGGGGTGGTGGCGACCAGCAATGCCGGGGGATCCTTCAGCCCGGCACAGTCGGCCCCCGCCGGGGTGGCGTTCAACGCGCCCGGCACCTCCGGCCCGCGATTCACCGGCTCGGTCACCTCGGCCAACCTCGGTTCCACCCTCGACAGCAACCTGTCCCGGGTGGACGCAGGCGATTTGGCCACCTTTGTGATCTCATTGGAAAACACCGGCTCAAGCCCGAAGGGCGCGTTCGATGTGAGGATGCGCGACACCATTCCCGCCGGTTTCAGCATCCCCACGGGTGGCGCCGGCCTGAACCTGCGGGTCACGGACGGAACCGGCAATGCCCTGGCGTACCGCACCCTGGGGGCCGGCTTCTTCGGCACCGGGTCAGGTGACGGGATCGAACTGGTGGACGGGGCGTCCGCGGGCGCCATCCGGCCCGGCAAAAACCTGGACGGCTCCCCGATCAACGACGGCAGGAACATTGTCCTGATCAGTTACGACCTGGTCGCGGACCCGACCGTGGAGGCGAGCAAGGTCTACACCAACCTGGCCACGCTGTTCAATTACGCCTCGGTCGAGGGCGGGCCGGATTACACCCCGACGGACTTCACCGACACCGCGACGGTCACCATGCGGGATCCCTCCGTCACCAAATCGGTGGTCCGCACCGAATTCGCCGCGACCGGGCAATTCCAGGGGGTGATCGGCGAGCTTGTCACCTACACAGCGCGCCTCACCCTGCCCGAGGGCCTCACCCGGGATGTCAAGCTGGTCGACACGCTCGACCCGGGCCTGGCCTTCGTGGACATCGTCTCGGCCACCTCGTCCCCGGCGCTCTCCATCCCGCCGGCCAGCCTCGTGCCCACGGTAACCAACACCGGCCACACCGTCACTTTCAACCTGGGGAACATCACGAACACTGACCGGGACAACTCGGTCTCCGAGACGGTGGAAATCACCTACCGCGCGGTGGTGCTGAACGTTGTCGGCAACCAGAGCGGGACCCAACTGGGCAACTCCATCAAGGCCACCTGGCGCAACGCGAATTCCAGCAGCGCCACCGCCACCTACTCCAAGACATCCACGCCGTCGCAAAAGGTCACCGTGGTCGAACCCGCCCTGAACATCCAGAAAGGGGTCTCCGTGAACGGGCACGGGGGCGTCGGGGAGGCCAGCGAACCGGTCACCTACACCATCGCGATCACCAACCCCTCGGCCTTCACGGCCTGGGAAGTGGACATCACGGACCCGTTGCCCTTCCTGGCGGGAACCGGGTCGCTGATACTTTCGCCCACCGTGACCCTGGCCGATTCCGAGGGCCTGCTCCCCGCGGATTACCTGCGCGTCGCGGGGGACGCGGCGACCGGCTACCGCCTGGAATACAACCCGGCCAACTCCGGTTCGGTCCCCAGGTATTTCGATTTCCCCGTCTCGAAGCGCCAGATCACGGTCACCGTCGGGGGTACCCTGGCCGGGTACGTGCCCGTGGGTGGATTCATCAACAACACGGCCACCGCGACCTGGACCAGCCTGGATGGCGAACCGGGCGCCCGCTCACCCTTCAATTCCAACTCGACCGAGCGGACCGGGGCGGATGGCGTGGGCGGAGCCCTGAACGATTACGCCAAGAACTCCAGCGCGGGCATCCAGGTGCCCAGCGGATCCACCAAGAACCTCGCCGCCACCTCCGAGGCGGACACCTACGGCAACCAGGTTTCTGTCGGCGAGATCGCCCGCTACCGGCTGGCCTTTGAAATCGCCCAGGGCGCCACCACGAACCTCCAGTTCCGCGACAACCTGCCCGCCGGCATGAAGTTCCTGAACGATGGCACCGCGCGGGTGGCGTTTGTTTCCGCCTCGGGAACCGCCTTCACCGGTGGGATCTCCAGCGGGGCCAACCAGGTCGCTTCCACCAACGAGAACGGCGTCACCCCTGTTTTCGTGCTGCCCGACACCTCCATCTCCTCCAGTGCCGCCGCCAACGCCGACACCTACGGCGACGGGACAGACGTCTATTTCTCCTTCGGCAACCTGACCAACACGGACACCGACCCGTCCCAAAAGGAATATGTGGTCGTCGAGTTCAACGCGCTTGTGCTGAATGTTTCCGCCAACCAGGCCGGGGTCGTGCTCACCAACACGTTCGACACGTTCTCCGGCGGCGGCCAAATCGGCGCCACCTCCAATCCCACCCGGATCGAGCTGGTGGAACCCTCCGTCACCATCGCCAAAACCGCTGGCACCCCGACGGGTGACGCCGGTGACCGGGTGGAGTACACCCTGCTGGTGGTGAACGCCACCGGGCCCCTGGTAGCACCGGCCCACAACATCGTTGTGAGCGACCTCATGCCGGCGGAACTCCTCCTGGACCCCGCCTCCGTGAGGGTGGAAAAAGTAAGCGGCTTTGCCAGCTACATCAACCAATCAACCCCCTCCAACCTGGATGTGGAGGTCCTAAAGCTTCTGCCCGGCGAGGGTGTGAAGATCACCTACACCGCCGTGCTGCAGAACGGTGTCCGACCCGGGCAGAGCGTCATCAACAACGCCCGGATGACCTACACCACCCTGCCGGGCACCGGCACGGCCAGCAATCCGACGGGATCGACCACCCCGGGCGGGTCGGGTGCCACCGACGGCCAGCGCGACGGGTCCGGGGGGATCAACGACTACAACGGCGATTCAAGCGCCTCGGTCGTCATCAACCGGCCGACCATCGCCAAGGCCATCGCCGCATCCTCGCTGCCCCAGACCGGTTCATCCCAGCACAACCCGGACAGCCAGGACATCGCCCCGGGCGAGGTGGTGACCTACCGCGTGACCGTCACCCTCGTGGAGGGCACCCAGCGGGTGCTGGTGGCCGACGCTTTCCCCTCGGCCAACATGGTTTTCCAGGGTGCCAGGGTAGAGTCCATCGGCGCCGGCATCACCAACACCGCCGGATTGTCCGTGGGCTCCGCCGGGACCTACGCCGGCGGGCAGGTCTCCCTCGACTTCGGGACCGTCACGGTCCCCGGGGACAACGATGAAACCAACAACCAGATCGAGATATTGGTTTTCGGCATGCTCGATGCCGGCAAGACGGCGAACGCGAGCGGTGCGCTGGTCACCAACTCGGTCACCCTGGACTACGGCGATCCGAACAAGCCGGGTGCCTCGGTGGATTTCGAGGTGGTGGAACCGAAGCTGGCCATCCGTAAGACAAACGGCAGCCCGAATGTCGACGCCGGTGACATCGTCACCTACACGCTGGTCGTCAGTCATACGTCCCAATCCACCTCCACCGCCTTCCAGAACATCGTCAGCGACCTGCTCCCGGCGGGCCTGAGCCTCGTGCCCGGGACTGTCACCGTCTCGGACCCCGACTCGGTGGTTCAGGAGGGGAACAGCGCGGGCGATGCTTCCGTGCTCGTGATGATCCCCGAGATACCGCTGGGGGCCACGGTGACAATCACCTACCAGGCCAGGGTGACCGGGGCGCCGACGACCACGGTGCGCCCGGGCGACCAGGTTGCCAACACCGCCGGGGTGACCGGGTCGAGCGTGCCCACCGAGGATGGCAGGCCCACCGGTGACGACGACCGGTCGGTGGTCACCCTGAACAGCAGCAGCCTGTCCGGCCACGTGTACCACGACCGGGACGGCAACCGCGTCCTCGGGACGGGCGACACCCCCCTGGCGGGCGTGACCGTCACGCTGGCCGGGACAGACAACCTCGGCAATCCCGTCAGCGCCACGGCCACCACCGACCAGGACGGCTTCTACCAGTTCACCAACCTGGCACCCGGCACCTACTCCATCACCGAGGGGCAACCGGCAGGATTCGTCTCCAACGGGGAACAACCCGGCTCACCCTTCGCGGTCTCCAACCCGGACCTGGTGGAGAATGTCCTGCAGGCATTCATACCCAAGGGCTCCAACGCCGCGGGGTTGAATTTCAACTTCGCCGAGGTACTGCCGGGATCCATCGCCGGCATGGTTTACGTGGACTCCAACGACAACGGCATCATCAACGCCGGTGAACCGGGAATACCCGGTGTTTCCATCCTCCTGAGCGGCACCGACCTGTACGGCCGCCCGGTTTCCGCATCAATCACCACCGGCCAGGACGGAGCCTATTCCTTCACAGGTTTGCTGGCGGGTACCTACACTGTCACCGAGGCGACCCAGCCCTTCTACCTAGATGGCAAGGATACACCCGGCACCCTGGGCGGTGATTCCCCGGTCAACGACCAACTCTCCTCCATCGTGCTTGCCCCCGCGGCAAACGGTACCGGATACAACTTCGGCGAAATCCAAACCACCCTCTCGAAGAGCCTGGTGGACGGCTTGATTCCACAGACACCGGGAGCCGATGTGGCCGTGGGCGAGGTGGTCCGCTATCGCCTGGTCTTCACGCTGCCCCAGAGTCCCGCCGCCAACCTGGTCCTGCGGGACAACCTGCCCGACGGGGTCCTTTTTCTCAACGACGGCTCCGCCATGGTCGCCCTCACGGTCCCGGCAGCGGGGCTCCTGACAGGCGGTCTGGCCTCGTCCGACCCCGGATGCATCGTCCTGTCGTCCGCGGCGACGGGCGTGGCACCGGCCTACCCGCTTCCGGATTCGGCCGTTTCCGCCGATTTCCAGACGGATGACGACAACTACGCCAGCGGCACCGACGTGTACTTCCGGCTGGGCGCACTCAACAACCTCGACACCGACGCGACCCGCGCGGAGTTCGTGGTGGTTGAGTTCAATGCCCGCGTCCTCGACGTCACGGCCAACCAACCCGGCACGGCGCTTGTCAACAACGCCGACGCCATCAACGGAAACAGCCCGGAACTGCTCGTCGGCGATCCGTCCAACGATGTGACGGTGAATGTGGTCGATCCGGACCTCGCGGTCACCAAAACAGCAGACAATCTGCTCTTTGACGCGGGCGACACAGTGACTTACACGGTCGTGCTGGGCCACACCGCCCGTTCCACCTCGGCGGCTTTCAACACCAACCTCGCCGACCTGCTGCCTGACGGCCTTCGCCTGGTGGCCGGCTCGGTGACGGTGAGCGATCCGGCGGCAACGGTCACCGCTGGAAATCGGCCCTCCGACTCCTCCGTGGGCGTTTTCGTGCCGGTGCTCACCCTTGGCTCCACCGTGACCGTGACCTACAAGGCCACCGTCACAGGCAGGCCCGCCACCACCGTGCTACCGGGTGACTCCGTCAGGAACACCGCCGATGCGGAGGGATCCAGCTCGCCGGATGAGCATGGTCGCGTGGACCGTGTGACCGATGACGCGATCATCAACCTGAACAGCAGCAGCCTGTCCGGCCACGTGTACCACGACCGGGACGGCAACCGCGTCCTCGGGACGGGCGACACCCCCCTGGCGGGCGTGACCGTCACGCTGGCCGGGACAGACAACCTCGGCAATCCCGTCAGCGCCACGGCCACCACCGACCAGGACGGCTTCTACCAGTTCACCAACCTGGCACCCGGCACCTACTCCATCACCGAGGGGCAACCGGCAGGATTCGTCTCCAACGGGGAACAACCCGGCTCACCCTTCGCGGTCTCCAACCCGGACCTGGTGGAGAATGTCCTGCAGGCATTCATACCCAAGGGCTCCAACGCCGCGGGGTTGAATTTCAACTTCGCCGAGGTACTGCCGGGATCCATCGCCGGGTCTGTCTATTCCGACCTGAACAACAACGGGATCCGGGAACCCGGCGAGGGTGGAATTACCGGCACGGTCATCCATCTCACCGGGACCGACCTGTATGGGCGACCGGTCACCGGCACCGCGACCACCGGCAGCGATGGCGGGTACGAATTCCCCGGCCTGCTGGCGGGCGAGTACACCGTCACCGAGACGAGCCAACCGGTTGGGTATCTGGATGGCAGGGACACACCGGGAAGCTTTGGCGGAAACAATGCGGCCAACGAGATCCTTGCAGGGATTGTGCTGCCCCCGGCAGGGAACGGGACGGATTACAACTTCGGGGAACTGCTGCCGGCCTCGCTGACCGGGCAGGTCTACCTGGATCTGAATCGAAACGGCCAGCGCGATCCCGCCGACCTCCCCATCGACAAAGTCAAAGTGAAACTCAACGGAGTGGATGACCTGGGGAACCCGGTGGCACTGGAAACCACCACGGACAAGGACGGCCGGTATGGTTTTGGAAACCTTCGCCCCGGCACATACGAGGTCATTGAAATACAGCCCGCTGGCTACATGCAGGGAGAGGCCCAGGCCGGCACGGCGGGTGGCATCGTTCCAAGCACCGACGAGGTTCAAACGGTTTCCCTTGCTCCGGGGACCAACGCGGTCACCTACGACTTCACCGAGCTGGGCAAGCCCGCCGACCCGGTCACGCCGCTGCCTCCACCGGAACTCCCGCAGGTTGTCAGCAAGCGGCAGTACCTGGCCAGCAGCCCGGATGAATCCTGGGTGTTCGGTGCGGCGCTCCAGCCCCACTTCGCCGATTTCGCCCCGAACGGGGCCATGGGCAGCGCCGCCTTTGTTGTCACCGGTTCCGGGCAAGGCAGCGGCATCGTCCGGGTATTCGATTACGGGCAGGACAATGAACGGTTCCGCTTCCAACCCTACGGGAACGCAGCCGTTGGAATCCGGGTGGCCAAGGGGGACATGACAGGCGACGGTGTACCCGATTTTGTCACGGTCCCGACCGGCGGAATCGCCTCGCTGGTCAACATCTACGACGGCAACACCGGAAACCTGGTCCGCAGCTTCAATGCCTACCCGGGTTTCCTGGGCGGTTTGTGGGTGGGTGTGGGTGACCTGGACGGTGACGGGATCGGGGAGGTGGTGACGGGCACCGATGCGGGAGCCTCCCCCCATGTGGTCGCCTTCAACGCCGGAACGGGGAACCCCATCCACAGTTTCTACGCCTACGCCCCCGGTTACCTCGGGGGGGTTCGGGTGGCCGTGGGTGACCTGGACGGCGATGGTCAGGGTGAAATCATCACCGCGGCCGGTGCCGGGGCCTCTCCCCACATCGTTTACTTCAACGGTTCTGTCT
>CAWUOE010000033.1:0-15617 GCA_963923355.1 uncultured Gemmataceae bacterium
AGGAAGCCCTGTTGGGTATGGCGCAATGCCTGGCAGCCGAGGCCAGGGGCCCGGAGGCGCAGGCGCTGGTGGACCATGTTTTGGCCCGGGATGCCCGCTCCAATCTGGCCTTGGGGTTGAAGGGGAAAATTTTGCTGGAAGAGGGGGACGGCGCTGGTGCCGAGCCGTTTTTGAGAAAGGCGTGGCAGGCGGAGCCGGCAGATGTGGAAGCGTTGCACTCGCTGGTCCGCGCCCTGCGGATCCAGGGCAAGGGCACCGAGGCGGCGGAGCTGGAAAAGAAGCTGGAAAGCCTGCAGAAAGACCTGAAAAGATTGAATGAGCTGATGCGGCTGATCGGGCCACAAACGCCCGACCTGGGGCCATGTCTGGAGGCCGGCGAGATCGCCCTGCGGGTGGGCAGGACAGAGCAGGGTTTGAATCTTCTGGAGGATGCCCTGCGGCGCAACGGGGACCATCGCCCGGTGCATGCCGCCCTTGCACGGTATTATCGAGGATTGGGACGGCTGGATTTGGCCGAAGTTCAGCAAGGCTTGGCGGACAAACCCTGATCATGTCTGGATTGGACCGCGCGACCAACGCGATGAAATGGCTGGCGGGATCCAGGCTCCGGCTGCTGGTGACGACGCTGGTGGTTTTGTGCATTGGCTGGGCGGTTTGGATGTTCGTGGAGCAGTCGCAGGTGCGGCGCTACCGGGGACGGGCAGAATCCGCCCTGGCGGCTTTTGATTTCAAGGGGGCCCTCACCGAGGTCCAGCGCGCCATTTCGTGGCGGGCCGGCGAGGCGGATTTGTGGCTTTTGGGGTCCCAAGCGGCGCGGCGCGAAGGCAATCTGGACGAAGCCGCCCAATTTTTGAAGGAATACCGCCGTTTGGCTGGTTCGACCCCGGAGGGGCGGCTGGAAAGCGCTCTACTGGAAGCGCAAAAAGGCGACATTGAATCACATGTGTATGAGCTGCTTCCCAAGGTGGATGCGGGCCATCCGGCAGCCGAGCAAATCCTCGAAGCGTTCACGGTGGGAGCGGTGGAGGTCTACCGTTTTGACCAGGCAGGTTTTTGGATCCACCATCTGCTGGAAAAATTTCCGAGAAATCCGGTGGGTCGCCTGACCCAAGCGAGGATGGATGATGTGATGAACAAAAAGGCCCGCGCCCTGGAGACCTGCAGGGCGCTGGTGGAGGATTTTCCCGAAAACTACGGGGCCAGGCTGCTGTTGGCCGGTTTGACAGTGCGGGCCCAAAAGTATGGGGAAGCCGCAGAGATTTACGAAAAGCTGCTGGCTGACCAGCCAGGAGACCTGAAAGCCCAGTTGGGATTCGTGAAATGCCTGACCCTGATGGGTGAGAATGAGAGGGCGGAAAACCTGGCAAACCAGATGGCGCAAGACCACCCGGAAAGTGGTGATGCCCTGCTGGAAGCGTCCCGGCTTGCCCAAGGGAGCGGGCAGATGGAAAAAGCCGCCGAGATGCTGGAAAAAGCAGTCAGACTGGCGCCCAACGACCATGAGATCCAGTACCAACTGAGCCTTTGCCTGGAAAGGCTGGGCCGTAAGGAGGAAGCCCGCCAGCATTTGGAGGCGTTCAGGAAGGTGGAAGCGGACATGGTCCGGCTGGATACCTTGCTGAAAGAGGTGGTCAACAATCCCCGGGACCCCAGACCGCGCCTGGAAGCCGGCAATATCTGCCTGCGCAATGGCCAACCCGACGAGGGGATCCGCTGGTTGCAGGGGGCCTTGGAAATTGCTCCCAATGATGCCGCGACCCATGCCGCCCTGGCGAACTTTTATCAGTCCCTGGGTGATGAAAATCTGGCGAATTACCACCGGCAGCGAGTCCGCTAAGACCGCCCCCCAAGCAGGCAGACCAACCCGGCTTCGGGATTCAGGGTGGCCAGAACCTGCATTTTGGTGGTATGATGATATCTTTCCATTCCGGCAGTTATTTCGACAACCGCCGTAAGAATTACCCCGTGGGCGTGGAGAGTTGGTGCATGGCGAAGGAAGAAGCGATTCTGATGCAGGGCAAGGTGACCTCGGCTTTGCCGAACACACAATTCCGTGTGAAGCTGGATAACGGCCACGAACTTCTGGCGCATATCGCGGGGAAAATCCGCAAGAACTTCATCAAGATCCTTCCCGGCGATGTGGTGACAGTCGCCATTTCCCCCTACGACTTGACCAAGGGGCGCATTACTTACCGCGGCCCGTTGCGCAAAGCCGAGGAAGAGGGCCAGGGTCAGGAGGGTTGATCCCAGGCCCCGGTTAGCCCATGTGGGATGGCAATCATGTCCAAGCGGGTTCGGGTAGGCAACCTTCATCCCCAAGTGGGCGATGCTGAATTGATCGAACTATTCAGCGCACATGGTTCCGTAGGGAACGCGTGGGTGGTTTTGGATCGCGAGACCAAGGAATCCCGGTGTTTCGGGTTTGTGGACATGGCCACCGAGGAGGGGGCCCGCGCTGTGATTGCGGCGCTGGACAGAAAACCATTGCTTGGCAAGGTGCTGCACGTTGAATTGCTGACCGACCCGGTCCGGCCTGCCTCTCCCTGGGGTGGGCCGAGACGCACTGGGGTTCCTGGTCGGCCCGGGCCTTTTCCGAACGGGCCCCGTGGCGGTTTTCCACCCCGGGGTCCAGGTGGGCCGCGTTTCGGCCCGCGGGGGCGTGGAGGCTATGGTGGTGGCGGGCCACAGGGCAGGGGTGGGCCTGGTCGTTAATATTTTCAACCTACCCGGGCCTGATAACCCGGGTTTTATTTTGCCCGCAGGTTGGCCAGCGTCATCAGTGCATACCCGGTTACCAGAGCCGGATCGCCCTCCATCCAGCGGTCCTTGGGGTTGGTCCAGGACCCGTCGGCAGACTGCCTTTTTTCGAGCCGCTCGACCATCTCCCGGCGCCAGTCGTGACGGGTTGATTTTGCGTCGGTGAAGGGATCTTCGCCGAGTAGTTGCAAGGCCTTGCTGGCTGTGTGTAGGTAGTAAAAGTATCCCCATTCCTCCCGGCCGGCGGGCATGCCTGGATTGCTGTCGAGGGTGTAGTTGTCGCGGAGCCATTTGAGGGCGCCCTGGATTCGGGGATCGTCCTTCCTTACCCCGCAGTAAATCATGCTCTTGATACCGGCGTAGGTCATGCTGCCGTAGCCGGGCAATGCGCCGTTTTGCAGGGGTTGGTCAAAGCTCTTGGTGGAACCGCCGCCCGCGGCGGAGTAGATGAAGCTGCCATCGTTGACCTTGTCAGCCCAGGCTTGGTCGTTGTGCTCGCCCTTGAGGTTTTGACAGCGACTGACGAAAACCAGGGCCCGCTGGTAGGCGGGGTCGTTTGGCGGGATGCCCGCCTCGTGGAGAGCATCAAGGAAAAAATGGGTGTTGGAAAGGTCGGGACGGGATTTGGAGTCGTAGCCGGCGCCACCAAAGAAATCATCGGACCGGTTTTTGCCCTCCCCCTCATCCCATTGCAAGTTGCGCAAAAAAGCCGCAGCGTCAGCAACCACTTTTTTGTGGCTATCCCGCCCACTGGCGGTCAGTGCCATCACATTCACGCTGGTGACATAGTTCAACAGGCCGGCCTTCGCATCCTTGCCGGCAATGTGGCCTTCTTTCGGGCTGATTAGGCCTTCGATGTATCCCAGTGATTTGGCAACCATGGGGTCGGCCGGACTGAGTTTGGCACCCTGAATGAGTCCGGTGGTGATCACCCCGGTGATACCCGGGCTGCGCGCGGTGGACCAGCCGCCATTGGCCTCCTGATTCTTCAGGAGCCAGGCGGTGGCCCGGACGGCCATGGCATCAACCCGCTTTTCCAAATCCGGACTGAGTGGAGATTTGGAGGCTTGGGAAATGGCTGGCATGGGATGGGAAACAAACCAACAAAACAGGATCAAGACTGTTGCCCGATGAGGTCTGACCGATCTTGCCATCGCAAAGCTCCCCAGCGGAAGTCACGGGAATGACGCAATATTGATTGTAAGCCTGTTCGATGGACGAAAGGGATGAAAAACCATTCAGGAAAGATGGATGTGACTTTTCTTAAGACTTGATTTGATAAGGATTTAAGGGTGGATGACGGGATTCGAACCCGCGACAGCCGGAACCACAATCCGGTGCTCTACCAACTGAGCTACACCCACCGTCCATGGATGGACATCAGAATCTTACCCCATGACAGCCTGCGGGCAAGGGAAAAGGGCTTTGGAACGCCTTGAAGGTGGTGCAGGTTAAAGGAGGAAAAACACCCAGCAGCAGACCCCAAGGATGGGCAGCAGGAGGCAGGAAGACCAGGCGATGTATCCAAAAAAGCCGGGCATGCGGATGCCCGACGTCTCCGCAATGCTTTTGACCATGAAGTTTGGGCCGTTGCCGATGTAGGTCATGGCTCCCATGAACACGGCGCCGCAACTGATGGCGGCGAGCAGGGCTCCTCCCCTCATGGCGGCGAGGTCTCCAAAATCGGCGCTGGGGCCCAAGCCGGCGCCACCCAAGGCCAGGCTACCAAATGCGACATACGTAGGGGCATTATCCAGAAAGCTGGAGAGGATGCCCGTGTACCAGTAGAATTGCCAGGGTTCGGTTACGCCGAGTTTTTGGCTGTGGTGCTCGAGCAGCGCGATAGCCGGTCCCATGGTGACAAACAAGCCGGCGAACAGGATGCCCACCTCGGCCACCGGAGCCCAAGAAAACCCATTGAGCGTGCGCAATGCCCGGGGGGTGGTGGACAGCGACAACCAAGCCATGGCGGCCATGAGGCCGGAGCATGTGAGCAAGGCGGCCATGGATTCGCCCAGCCATCCCTTCAGCAGGACAGCCCCAACGATACCCAGAAGGAACAGAATGTTGTGGCTGCCCTGAACAAAAAGGGTGGGGGCCAGGATTGGGCGGCCCTGAGGTTCGTCCCTTGGGGAGGGGGGCGATTCCCTGAAAAGCGTGCTGTCGAAAAGGCAGAAGGCCGTCAGGAGCAAGCCGTTGACCAGGAGCCACTGGGGGAACAGGCCCAAAGTCCACTGAAAGGGAACGCCATGGAGGAAACCCAAGAAAAGGGGTGGGTCTCCCAACGGCGTGAGCAATCCGGCGGTATTGCTGATGATGAAAATAAAAAAGACCACCAAGTGCACCCGGTGTTTGCGGTTGCGGTTGGTATTCAGCAAAACCCGGATCAAAAGCATGCTGGCGCCCGTGGTGCCCAAGAGGTTAGCCAGCACAGCTCCAAGAGCTAGCAAGGCGGTGTTCGAGGTGGGGGTGCCGTGCCAGGTGCCTTCGATGTGGATATTGCCAGAAACCACGAAAAGGGACCCGATCAGGGTCATGAAGGCGACATATTCCAGCAACGCATGGAGAGTACCAGCCCAGGGGGTGTTCCAAACCACCGGAACCGCCAAAACTGCCGCGAAAATGGCCTTGTTGATGTCGCGGTGCCACCAATGGGGCGCCAACAACGGGAATAGGCCAATCCCCAAGAGCAACAGGACGAACGGGGTGGCCACCAGCAAGCCAGGTGTGGCCGCGTGTTGGGAGGCATCGAGCGCCCACAATGAGACCGGACTAACCAGAACACCCAGACAAGCCCAAAGTGAAATGGGTGGTTTCATGGCCGCGCTTCCGAGTGAGCGGGACCTTTGGGAAGCTGGCATTCCGATTTCCCGCATGGATTTTCCGCATGGCATGGAAGGGAAGAATAGACGGCCCCAATCCATTCGGGTATTTTAACAAAAGATGAAACAGTTTGCCCCCCGTGCCGTACCAAGGCGTTCCTGATTGAAAACACGGATCAGGTAAGGGGTTCCAGGCACCGAGGTGATTCTCCATGACCGCACCCAAGGCCCCGAAAACCGCGATCGTGGCTTTCAAGGTGGAAAAGGAACTGGCCGATTTGTTGGACAAGTTGCCCAACAAAAGCGACTTCATCCGCAAGGCCATTGCCGCCCAGTTGGGCATGTCCTGCCCGCTGTGCCTTGGAAAGGGAGTGGTTTCCCGAGGATTCCATGATCATTTTTCTCCGGTGTTGAACCAGGCCCGTCATGCCCGTTGCTCTTCCTGCAAGGAAATGACCTCTTTGCCCGCCGACCCCTCCCACCTTTCGCCGGAAGACCAGCAGCGGCTGGATCAGTTCTTCCTGGGAGGACCGCTGCTTTGCCCGGGTTGTTATGAGAAAACCCTGACATGTGATGACTGCGGGTGGCACCTGACGCCGGACCAGGTGGAGGCCCATCAATTGCACGCCCACCCTGGTACCCGGATTCGTTGACCTATCCCCTCCGGGTGATCCGGTAGTCCGCGGTTTGACCGGTTTGGAAAAGAGCCGGTAAACTGTTATTTTTCCCTGCCCTTTGCTTTAGCCGTTCCCCACTGGAACCGGTTTTGGGATGTCGCCATGACGCATCGCAACGATCCCCGCCATCCCGTTGACACCCAGTCGGATGCCACCTTGGCTCCGGATTCATTGGGACCTGCCAAGGCCGGTCTGGATGCTTCGGACGCTACGCTTGCCCCGGATGGCACCCTTGCTCCCATGGACCAGGCGTCCAAAGCCACCGTTCACAACCATTCGGATGAGACCCTGGCTCCAGAGCCCAAAATTCCGGCCCCACAGCACCGGCCGGATGATGGGGCCACCCTCGTTGACCAAACGCCCGGAAGGACGGACAAGGTTGAACTGGATGCCGGGGCGACCTTGGCCCCCACCGCCGTCGAGGATGCCGGGGCGACCCTGGCGCCCCGAGCCGTGGATGAATCGGAGGCTACCCTCCCTCCCGGAGGGATGGAGGACCCCGGGGCCACCATGGCACCCACCGGGGTAGATGATTCGGGGGCGACCATGGCCCCGGAGGGTGCGGATGACTCTGGTGCCACGGTAGCCCCCGGGCAGAGCCAGGTGATGAAGACCGCCATACCCTCGGCGGGTGGCAAAACCGTGCAGGGAAAGAGCCAATATTCAGCCACCCAAGTGGGTTTGAAAGGGAGCACTTCCCCCACGGTTCCTTCGTCGCCCTCGGCGGCCAAGGGCAAGCTGCCCCAGGTGCCCGGGTATGAGATTCTGGGTGAACTTGGACGGGGCGGCATGGGTGTGGTGTACCGGGCACGGCAACTGGGGCTGAACCGAATGGTTGCCCTGAAAATGGTGCTCAACAGCCAGGCCAGTGAGTCGGAATTGGAGCGATTCCGGCTGGAGGCCCGTTCCGTGGCCACGGCCCAGCACCCGAACATAGTGGGTGTTTTTGATGTGGGGGAGTTCAACGGGTTGCCCTACATGGCCCTGGAATTTGTCGAGGGGGGACCGCTCGACAACCGGCTGAAGGGTGAGCCTCAGGATCCCCAATTCACGGCCAAGGTGATGGAGCAGGTGTGCCGGGCCATGGCGCACGCGCACTCTTTGAAAATCATCCACCGCGACTTGAAGCCGGCAAACGTGCTACTGACCCGGGAAGACCTTCCCAAGGTGACAGACTTCGGCTTGGCCAAGGAATTGGACGCCGAGGACGGCCACACCCGGACCGGGTCGATCATGGGGACACCCAGTTACATGCCGCCGGAGCAGGCTGAAGGCAAAGCCAAGGAACTGACGGCGGTGGCGGATATCTATTCGCTGGGCGCGATACTTTACGAGTTCCTGACTGGTCGGCCGCCCTTCAAGGGGCGAACCCTTTTGGAAACACTGGAGCATGTCCGCAAGAAGGACCCTGTGGCTCCCCTGGACCTGAACCCCACCACACCGATTGATCTGCAGACCATCGCCCTGAAGGCCCTGGAAAAGGATCCTGAAAAACGGTACCAGACCGCCACTGAGATGGCGGAGGACTTGGCCGCCTTCGGCCGGGGAGACCCGATCAAGGCTCGGCCGATCACCCGGTGGCAAAAAACGGTCAAGTGGGCACGGCGCAACAAAGCGCTGGCCTCCTTGGCAGGTTTGGCCGCCGCCTTTGTGGCGGTATTGCTGACAGGTAGCATCGCCCTCAACGCCGCCTATGGCGCCGCAGAGCGGAACCGGCTAGCGGTGCAAAGGCAGGTGGAGGGTGCCCGGGACCAAGGGCGTGATGCACTACAGGCTGCCCGTGTCGCGATCAGTGAACGGAAGTTTGATGATGCGCGCGACAGGTTGGAATCGGGACTGGCCGCGATCTCGGCGGCTGGGTCAGGCCATGAGGAGGCCGCCAACGATTTGAACGACCTGAAAGGGGAACTGGACACCCTGCTGGTGGAGGCCAAGCAGCACCTTGCGACTGATCAATTGGTGGCTGATTTTGGGAAGGCCCATGACGACGCCTTGTTCGCCCATGTGAACCAAGTGGGAGCCGAGCCGACGGCTTTGCGGGCAAATATACGGTCTAATGTATCCAAAGCCTTTTCCGTGGTGAAACTGGACCCCACCGGGGAGAAGCCCCAGCCCGTTTTTGACCAGTATTTCCGCCAGGAGGCGCAGGACCAAATCCGCGCCCGCTGTGGCGAACTGATGGTGATCCTCGCTGATGCGGAATTTGACGAGGGAAACCCTCAGGGTGCCAAAAAGTATTTGGAATTAGGAAAGAACCTTCTGCCCATTGACCGGCTGTATCACCAGAAACTGTCGTATTATCTGCAAAAGACTGACCAGGATGCCGGTAGGCGTGAAGCTGGGTTGGCAAAAGAGGGCAAGGCTTCCACTGCGATCGAATGGTTCCTGATTGGCGATGAGCATTTCAAGGCCAAGGAGTATTCCAAAGCTGCAGATGCCTTTCAGGAGGCGCTCGTTTTGGATCCGCGGCATTTCTGGTCGCAATATTTTCTGGCTGTTACCGCGCTCAACCGGGAACAATGGGAGGCCGCCCATTCGGGTTTCATGGTCGCCCGTTCCATTCAGCCGGATTTCCCGTATTGCGATGTGATGCTCGCGGTGTGCGAGGCCAAGCTGGGAGATATGGATGAGGCCGACCGGTTTTTTCAGCGGGCCGAGGCTAAGGTGGGCCAGACCAATGTTTTCCTGGTGAACCGGGCCACGGTGCGCGCCGAGCAGGCCCAAAAGCTTGTGGCGGCCAAACGGGACGCGGAGGCCAAGGGCCTTCTGGCGCAGGCTGAGGATGATTTAAAAAAAGCGGTGGAATTGGCTCCCTCCGTGGAGGGGCTAACCA
The DNA here is from genome assembly GCA_963923355.1 of uncultured Gemmataceae bacterium. Taxonomy (GTDB): domain Bacteria; phylum Planctomycetota; class Planctomycetia; order Gemmatales; family Gemmataceae; genus UBA6894. The sequence continues at coordinate 9,090 of CAWUOE010000033.1, forward strand.
ATCTTGGGACAGTGCAGCAATTGCAGGGGAAAACTGACGAGGCTGAAAAACACCTGGCAATTGCTGTAGAAAAATACCCGAAGGCTCCAGCGGGGACCTGGGCCACACTGGCCAAATTGTTGGCCAAAAATGCATCCCAAGACAGCAGCCGTTCGATCGCCGCCGCCAAGGCGTATCGTGAGGCGGCTGACCGTGAACCTTCCACCAAGAAACAGGCCGAATACCTTTTAAACGCCGCCAATCTGCTGTTGCAAGCAGGGCAGGTGGAGGATGGGGCAGTGTTGGTCCAAAGGTCTTCCGATCTGGATCAGGAAAACCCGGGGGCCCACCTGGCTCGGGCCAATCTGCTGTTTGTGCAAGGCATGAAGGCACCCCGAACCGATCCCAATGGACCGAAATGGCTGGCGCAGGCGGCGGAATCTTTCCGCCGTTACCTGGATTTGGAGTCGTCGCGCAAGGCAGAAGACTTGCAAAGGCAGGCTCTGGCCTGGGAACGATTGGGAACCATTCAGGCTAGGCAAGGAGATAACGTTGCCGCCTTGGCCAGCCAAACCATGGCGTTGAATCTGGATTCGACGGCGCCCTCCATTCGCAGGATGCGTGGCTGGAACCTGATGAACCAGTGGCGCGCCGCCGCGCTTCAGGACTTTGAGCAGGGACTAAACAATGGCCCCGCTCCTGATGACCGGGTCGACCTGCATTTGGGGCGAGGATATCTGCTCGCCCAAAAGGGAGATATTGCTGGTGCGCTTCAGGATTTGAATCAGATCCAACAGCTTTCCAAGGACAAACCAATGAATCTGCTGAATGCCTCCACCATTTTGGCGCAGGTGGCCGGACAACAGCGGAAGGTTCAGGGGCCGTTGTCCGCGGATGCCAAAAAATCGGCAGAGACCATGGCCGGTATGATCGCCGCAGCGCTGGAAAAAATCCCGGCCATGTCCCGGCCAACCGTTTGGAGCCGATTCAAGGTGGATGAAGGGTTTGATCCTGTGCGTGACATGGAGGCTTTCCAGAAGCTTGACAAGCAATTCACCCCTCAAGCCAAGCCATGAAACCGGCGGATGATTGGCTGGATGCCGCCTACCGGAAGACCAGCTATTGGGTGGTGGAGGGTTTGGTTGAAAGCAACGCGCCTTTCGTGCTTCGGGTGGACCAGCCATGCCCTGAAGGATTTGCCAAGTTGGTGGGTGCTCTGCCCTGGGTTGTTTTGACCTCCTGCAACCCGGGAAGCAGGCCTCTGGATTCACTGGCCAATGCCAACCTGTTTCAGGCATTGCGACAAAGGCTGGACCGGATGGGGTTGCAACATCTGGCGGTGGCGGGAATGGACCCTGAATCCGGGTGGGTGGAACCCATGGTTCTGGTTTGGCCCATGCAACTGAATGAAGGACTGGAATTGGCCCGGGAGGTGGGGCAAAGGGCGCTGCTGGCTGCAAAACCTGGTGATTCTGACTGCCTGGAGGGGGTTGCGGGGCTTTTTTACACCGGGCTTTGAATGGAAACAGTGGGTATCCCACGCCACCGCAGGCGGGGGTTCCTACAATCACAGATAACATGGAACGCAGGCATGGCAACCATTCCTCGGGCTGCCTTAACCTGAATCTAAGCAAAGGCTTGCGGAAAACTGGTGGGGGTGGTGATGAGCGAGCCGGAGTACCGTCCGGGCCTGGCGGATGTGCCTGTGGCCGAATCTTCGATCAGTTTCATAGACGGCAAGCGCGCTCGGCTGGAGTATCGCGGCATTGCGGTTGAAACGCTTGCCCGGGAAAGCACCTTTGAGGAAACCTCCTGGCTTCTCCTGAAGGGTGAATTGCCCAGCCAGAAGGAGCTGGCGCTTTTTGACCAGCAACTCAAGGAGCACCGCCGGCTGAAGTACAAGCTGGTGGACATGATCAAATGCATGCCCGAATCGGGTCATCCGATGGCGGCACTGCAATCGGCGGTGGCCGGGCTGGGCATGTTCTACCCGGCGCGGAATGTGGCGGATTCGAAGAACAACTGGGAATCGGTTGTGAGACTGGTGGCCAAGCTGCCCACGATCGTGGCGGCTTTCCATCGACTCCGCCACGGAGACGAGGCGATTGCCCCGCGCGAGGACCTTTCCCACGCGGCGAATTTCTACTGGATGTTGTTCGGCCGCGAGCCCTCGACAGCGGTCGCGCGGGTGCTGGATGCCTGCCTGGTGCTGCATGCCGAGCACCAGATGAATGCCAGCACCTTCTCGGCGCGAGTCACCGGGTCGACACTGGCCGACCCTTATTCGGTGGTTGCCGCCGCAGTGGGGACGCTCAGCGGTCCGCTGCATGGAGGGGCCAACGAGGAAGTGCTGGACATGCTGGAGGAAATCGGCGATCCTTCCAAGGCGGCGGGCTGGCTTGAGCATGCGGTGGCCACCAAGAAGAAAATCATGGGCATGGGGCACCGGGTCTACAAGGTGAAGGACCCACGCGCCACGGTGCTGCAAGAACTTGCCGAGCATGTTTTTGCCGAAAGCGGGAAGCCCGTTCGGTATGATCTGGCGCTGCAACTGGAAGCCGCCGCGGTGCGCATCCTCGGCCCGAAGGGCATCTACCCGAATGTGGACTTCTTCTCGGGGATCATCTACGAGTCACTTGGGATTCCACGGGATTTGTTCACACCCATTTTTGCCATCGCCCGAGTGACCGGTTGGCTTTCACATTGGCTGGAGCAACTGCGCAACAACCGGATTTTCCGGCCTGAGCAGATCTTCACCGGGGTGAACGACAATCCGTACGTTCCCATCGACCAACGTCCCTGACGGCCTGTCCGCCGTGGTGAAAAACCAATGCTAGACATCTTGCATGTGCGTGAGAACCTCGAGGCGGTGCGCGCCAACTGCGCCAACCGCCAGGTGAAAGCGGACCCCGCTGCCGCAGTGGAGGCCGACGACCTGCGCCGTTCTTTGGCGCAGCGGACCCAACAGGTTCAGGAGCGACAAAACGAGGTCTCCAAGCTGATTCCCAAGGAGAAGGACCCCGCCGCCAGGCAGGCCCTGATCGCCGAGGGCAAGACCTTGCGCGAGGAGGCCCAGGCACTGGAGGGGCAGCTTCGGGATGCCGAGGTCAAGGTGCGCGAAGCGCTGTGCCAACTTCCCAACCTCACCCATCCGGAAGCCCCGGTTGGTGCCGACCCCGAGAGCAACAAGGACATCCGCCATTGGGGTGAAGTGCCCAAGTTTGATTTCACACCCAAGGACCATGTCGCCCTGATGGAAGGGTTGGACCTGGTTGATTTCGAGGCTGGCTCCTCGGTCACGGGGCAAAAGTTTTATTTCCTGAAAAATGAGGCGGTGCTGCTGGAGTTGGCGCTGGTGCAGTTCGCCATGTCGAAGCTGGTTGGCCGGGGCTACACCCCGGTCATCACGCCTGACCTGGCCCGGGTGGATGTGCTGGAGGGGATCGGCTTCATGCCGCGGGATCCCAACCCGGAAACACGTCAGGTGTACACCATCGAGCAATCGGACTTGTGCCTGGTGGCGACGGCCGAAATCACGCTGGGTGGCATGCACCGGGATCAGATTCTGGACGGCGCGAAATTGCCCCTCAAATACGTGGGACTATCGCACTGTTTCCGCACCGAGGCGGGTGCGCCGGGGCGTGACACGCGGGGGCTTTACCGGGTTCACCAGTTCACCAAGGTGGAGATGTTCGGGTTCTGCACACCCGAGCAGAGCGAGCAAATTCATCTGGAAATTTTGGCGATCGAGGAGGAGATCTTCCGGGAGTTGGGCCTGCCCTACCGGGTGATTGACACCTGCACAGGCGATCTGGGAGGACCCGCGTACCGGAAGTATGACCTGGAGGCGTGGATGCCCGGCCGCGGTGGCTACGGCGAGGTGACCAGCACCAGCAACTGCACCGATTTCCAGGCAAGGCGATTGAACATCCGGTACAAATCGGCGGGTCAGAAAGGCACCCGTTTTGTCCACACGTTGAATGGTACAGCCGTCTCCTGCGCCCGGGCCCTGGTGGCCCTGGTTGAGAATCACCAGCAGGCGGATGGCTCAGTTGCGGTACCTCCGGTACTCCGGCCCTGGGTGGGCAAGGATATCATCAGGAAAGGGGCCTGAGCCGGGCGAAAGTCCGAGGTGCCCCGGAGGGAGTTCGGGGTGGCAGGCGGCGAGGAAGAGCCAGGCGATCGGCGGGAGGCGGGCGCGCAATCGCCTGAAACCCCTCCCGCCGAAGTCGTAAGTCCGGCGGAGAAAGTGCGGAGTTTCCCGCAATCCCCGGGCGTTTACCTGATGAAAGACGCCCAGGGCCGGGTGATTTACGTCGGCAAGGCCAAGAGCCTGCGTAACAGGGCCGGCCATTATTTCACCAAGGCCGCCGCGGAGGATCCCCGCACCGCGGTCATGGTGCCTCTGATCGCCGACATCGACCATATCCTGGCGGAAACCGAGGTGGACGCCCTCCTGATGGAGGCGCGGCTCATCAAGGACATCCAGCCGCGCTTCAATGTGGAGCTGAAGGACAACAAGACCTTCCCCTACCTGCAGATCCGGGTGCGGGAGGAGTTCCCGCGTGTGGAATTCACGCGGAATCCGCGCAGGCGCGGGGTGAGGCTTTACGGTCCATTCACCTCAGCCGCCAGCCTGCGGATGGCGATCCAGGTGCTGCAAAGGGTGTTCCAGTTTCGGACCTGCAAGTTGAATATTCGCTCGATCGACCCCCGATGGCGCTGGTACCGGCCCTGCATTCTCCATTCCATACGACAATGCACAGCGCCCTGCAATCTGCGGGTGAGCTGGGAGGAATACCGCGCCCAAATCCGTTCGCTGCGGCTGGTGCTGGAGGGAAGGAAAAAAAGGCTCCTGCGCGAGATGCGCGCGAAGATGGAGGAAGCCGCCAGAAGCCTGCAGTTTGAGCGAGCCGCCCGCCTGCGGGACGACATCCGCGCCATCCAATCCCTGGGGCGGAGGGGCAGCGTGGAGAAGGATGTCCAGCCCGAGGTTTTCTCGGTGGATCCGAAAAAGGGCCTGGCCGGGTTGCGCAAGGTATTGGGCCTGAAAGACCGGCCGAGGGTGATAGAAGGCGTGGATATCGCCCACCTGGGTGGGAGCGACACGGTCGCCTCGCTGGTCTGCTTTCTGGACGGGTTGCCCTTCAAGAACGGTTACATGCGCTTTCGCATCAAAACGGTGCGTGGAATCGATGATTTCGCCAGCATTCGTGAAGTCATCAGCCGGCGATTCAGCCATCCCCCCGAGGAGAGGCCGTGGCCCGACATCCTGCTGATTGACGGGGGCAAGGGGCAGCTCAACGCCGCACTGCAGGCCTTTGAGATGCTTAAGCTGCAACCCCCCACACTGTTGTCCTTGGCGAAGCAGGAGGAGGAGGTCTTCCTTCCAGGAGAGGCGGAGTCACTTCGGCTGAGCCGGCACAGCGAGGCGTTACGGCTGCTGCAGGCAGTGCGGGATGAGGCCCACCGTTTTGCCCAGCACTATCATCACCTGCTCCGGCACAAGCGATTCACAGGGGACAGGCCCAAAAGGCCGCCTTCTGGTGGCACCAAATCCCCCGGCGGGGCCGAATGATTCGAGGCTGGTGTTTGAAGTGAGAGTGTGGAGTACAGAATGCGCATCTTGATGACCAATGACGACGGCATATACGCTCCTGGATTTCGCGCCCTGCTGAATGAGATCCGGAAATTGGGTGAGGTTCTGGCGGTAGCACCGGCCACCGAGCAAAGCGCAGCCGGGCATTCGGTGACCATCTTCAGCCCCATCGTTGCCACCGAGGTGGCGGATGAGAAAGGGGACCTGCTGGGGTGGGCGGTGGAGGGGCGTCCCGCGGACTGCGTGAAGCTGGCGCTGCGGATGCTGCTGCCCTGGACGCCCGACCTGGTGGTGAGCGGATTGAACGCCGGCAGCAACGCCGGCATCAATGTGCTGTATTCGGGAACGGTGGGTGCGGCGATCGAAGGCGCCTTTTTTCGCAAGACGAGCATCGCCTGCTCGCTGGAGATGCCGCCGGTGGGCAGGCCCGACTACCTTCAGGGGGCCAACCTGGCACGCCAGATGGTTGAACGCATTTTGGCCGCGAATCCCGAGGAGGGGTCTCTCTTCAATGTGAATATTCCCGACCTTTCCCGGGGGGCTCCACGCGGGGTGCGGGTGTTGCCCCAAAACACTGCCAGCTACGTGGAGTGGTACGACAAGCGCGTGGACCCGCGCGGGCGGGTTTATTTCTGGATCGGCCCTGATTTCAATTGCCCGACACCCAACCCGGACACGGATGTCACGGCATTGGCGGAGGGGCTGATCACCGTGACGCCCCTCCAGTTCAACCTGACCCGCCACGACCAAATCGGTACCATGCAGGGGTGGGACTGGAGCCTTCAGGGAGTTGATCCGAAACCGGCGGGGGCCGGTGGCAGCAACCCGGCCTGATAAACAAACAATGGTGGGAGACGGTTTCATGAACGCTATCGAATTGCTTGGAGCAGCCCTAAAGGGTTCCGAGGGAGTCACGCTTGGTTTTCTGGATGGCTTCAGTGACCAAGATC
>CAWUOE010000034.1:0-15333 GCA_963923355.1 uncultured Gemmataceae bacterium
CAATGCACACAAGGATATGGTTTGGCAGATTGAAATAATGAGAGGTTGGTATGAGCGAGCCAGTGGTGCCTGATAACTCCTCACCCGGCATCGGGGACAAACCTGTCCAAAACACGCCCAAACCAACCGGACGGCCCATTCCCGGTGGCGGTGGGGTTGTGCGTGGCCGCCATGGAAAACCGGTGCCACGCGGCTTGGTCCAGCGCAGGGCGGGAGGGCCGGGCAGCCCGGCCGATCATTCATTTGCCTACGGCACACCCTCAGACAGGCCTGAACCTTCTCGTCCGGCACTTCCCGGTGGAGCCAGGCGGTTGGATGAGGCAGGCCCCCCTCCGGATAGCGGGCAATCTCAGGAGCAACCCGAGCAACCCATCGGCCCCGTGGCCATGACTTCCGAAGAGATGGAAAATGCTCCGGGAACAACGCTTCCACCCCGTGAGGGCAGGCCGGGCCGTGAAGGCGGTCGCCGCGGTGGTAGAGAGCAGCGGCGTGGCGAGGGCAGGCCCGCAGGCCCCGGCCCGCAGCAGATATTCACCAAGGGTTTTGGCTTTGGCAAAAACGCACTTCGCGATTTCACCGACAGCGGTTTGGATGCGGAATTGGAAGCTGCTTTCGGGGGTAATTCAGCAGAATCCGTGCTGGGCAATGTGAACACTCCGGAACCTCCCCCGGCGGCTGCTCCGGGCGGATACCGGCTGGGAAAGGTTGTCCGCAAGCAAGGTCACGAGGTGTTTGTCTCGCTTCCCGGAAGTCGGGCAGAAGGACTTTTGCTCGTCAATTCGATCGGGGAGGCCCCGGAGCTCGGTTCCGAAGTCGAGGTGCGGGTTGAGGGTTACGATGCGGCAAATGGATTGGTGAAGCTGGCCCTGAAGGGTGCCGCGGCAACTGATACGGATTGGGATAATCTAACCACCGGGATGGTGGTGGAGGCGCGGGTTACCGGCCATAACCAGGGTGGTCTAGAGGTGGCGGTTGGCAACGCGCGTGGATTCATTCCGGTCAGCCAAGTCGACATCGGCCGGGTGGAGCAGTTGGAGGCCTGGGTCAATCAGCGATTGCGCTGCGTGATCACGCGTTTGGAACGTTCGGAAAAGAACATGGTGCTCAGCCGCCGGCAGTTGCTGGAGGAAGAGCGCAAGGAAAATGCCGAGAAAACCTGGTCCACCCTGGAAGTCGGCCAGATCCGCGAGGGGACTGTCCGCAACGTGATGGACTTCGGGGCCTTTGTGGATCTGGGTGGTGTGGACGGCCTTATCCCTGTGCGCGAAATGGCATGGGCCAAGGTTGGACACCCGTCCGAGGTTGTCAAGGTCGGCGACAAAGTAAAAGTCAAAGTGCTTCGTATTGATGAGGAAGGGCGCAAACTTTCGTTGGGATTGCGCCAGCTCACGGACAATCCATGGGATGCGGCCGTCGCCAAATTGACCCCGGGCACCTCCATCAAGGGGCGGGTGTCCAAGCTGGCTGATTTCGGCGCATTTGTTGAAATTGAACCGGGTGTAGAAGGTCTCGTCCACCTAAGCGAACTGGCTCCCCATCGCGTTCGACGCGCCGGCGATGTGGTGACCACGGGACAGGAAGTGGATGCCGTGGTGTTGGCCGTGGACCTGGATGCCCGTCGCATCAGTCTTTCCATCCGTGCCGCATTGCTGGCCGCTCAGGGCAAAACTGATCAGGTGGAGGCATTGGTGGCAGAGGCTGTGCCCGCGCAACCGGCCACCCCCAAGCCAAAACCTGCACACCTTCGGGGTGGAACGGGTGGCTCCGGTCCGCTGATCCCCAACCTGTTTGGATGACCGGCGCACATTGACCAGGATGCCCCTCGCCCATCCTTGATGTGCGAGGGGTTTTGTTTTTGCGAATCCGCGAGTTTTTATGCCAGCTCTTCCGGAGCATTGGACGATCCTTCATGTCGATATGGACGCCTTTTACGCGTCCATCGAGCAGCGGGATTATCCGGAGTTGGCCGGCAAACCGGTGGTGGTTGGAGGTCGCGCGGGCCGTGGGGTTGTCGCTGCGGCCAGCTATGAGGCGCGCGCCCACGGCATCCATTCCGCCATGTCTGGTGTGGTGGCGCGGCGTCTTTGTCCCCAGGCTATTTTCCAGCCGGTTCGGATGGATGCCTACAGGGCAGAGGCACACCGGATCAGGGCTATCTTTCATGATTTCACCCCTTTGGTGGAGCCGCTGAGCCTGGACGAGGCCTACCTCGACCTGCGCGGCACCGAGCAACTGTTTGGTGATGCCGAGGTGGTGGGAAAGCGGATCCAGGAAAGGGTCCTGGCAGAAACCCGTCTGTCTGCCTCGGTGGGGATCGGTCCCAACAAGTGGATTGCCAAGCTTTGCAGTGACCTGCGCAAACCCAGGGGCTTCGTAGTCGCTCCAGCGGACCTGGTTGGTTTTCTGGCCCCGCTGCAGGTGGGCAGGCTGTGGGGTGTGGGAGACCGGGGGGTGGCGCGGTTAAAGTCGTTTGGATTCCACACCCTGGGTGACCTGCAACGCGTGTCGGAAGATGTGCTGGTTCAGGCGCTGGGTTCCCATGCCAGCGAGTTGAGGGCCATGGCTCTGGGTTTGGACAGCAGGGAGGTGACACCTTTCCGGCGGGCCAAAACCATGGGAAGTGAAACCACATTCCACAAGGATGTCGACGAGGAATGGGTGCTGGCATCCTGGGCACTGGAGCAAACCGAGGAGGTGGCGGAAGGCCTTCGAACCAAAGGGCTCGTGGCCGGGGGTGTGGAAGTGAAGCTGCGGTCCGGCGATTTTCGTACCCGCAGCAGGCAAGCCCGCCTGCCGCGCCCCTCCCAGGTGACCTTTGAATTGTGGGAGGTGGCCCGAAGTTTGCTCGAACAATTGTGCGAATCGGATTTGCTTCCCGCCCGTCTGGTGGGGGTGACCGCCATCGATTTGAAGAAACCGGGAGAAGTGCAGTCGGATCTGTTTGATTCCTTGCGAAATCCGGCCCCTGCGAGGCTGGATCAGGCGCTGGATGCCATTCGCGCCCGCTTCGGAGGAGAGGCCGTCAGCCGGGGAAATGTCTGGCACCGTCGGCGGGAGGACCATGCGGCCCGGGAGGCTGAAGATTCGGACCACACCCCCTCCTGACACTGGGGTATGCTGCGGGTTGGAATGAACCACCGGAGGGGGGCAGTCATGCTCTGGATGCTGGTTGCAAATCTGGTTTCAGTAAGTCCCGCCGAAAGCTGGAGCGCGGGGGCTTCCCGTGTAACCATCACCCCCAATGAACCGGTTTGGATGGCCGGGTACGCGTCAAGGACCCAACCCGGCAAGGAAAAGGCCTCTGAACTGTACGCCAGGGGTTTGGCCCTCCGGGATTCGAAGGGAAACACCGGTTTGGTGATCGCCCTGGACTTGGTGGGTATGGATGGGGAAACCGCGGCCCGATGGGCGGCGGAGATTGGCAAGGAACATCGCCTACCCAGGAAGGCGATTGTGCTGGCCTGTTCACACACCCATTGCGGCCCGGTGGTGGGTGCCACATTGCGCGACATGTATCCTGTCACCGAGGCGGACAGACAGGCCAGCGACAGCTACCAATTGTATCTCCAACAGCGCATATTGCTTGCCGCCCGCCAGGCATTGGCGAATCTCGCCCCGGCCAAACTCACCTGGCACCGGGGAAGCTGTGATTTCGCGGTGAATCGCCGCAACAATCCAGAGGCCGATGTGGAGAAACTGAGGGCGGCCGGTACCCTCAAGGGGCCCGTGGATCACTCCGTCCCGGTGTTGGCGATCCTGGATCCGGACGGGAAACCCAGGGCGACCCTGTTTGGGTACGCATGCCATGCGACCACCATGGGATTCCAGCAGTGGTACGGCGATTGGCCGGGAGAGGCCTGCGCGGCCTTGGAAAAGGATATGCGCACCCAGCGGGGCGATGAATCCGGGGTGGCTGTTTTCATTGCCGGGTGCGGGGCCGATCAGAATCCGTTGCCGCGACGGCGAATCGAACTGGCCATCCAATATGGCAAACGACTGGCAGACAGCGTGAAGGCGGCAACTGCTGGAAAGGGTCCTTCGGTTCAGGGTGATCTGGGAATGGCTTTTGGCATGGCGGACTTGCCCCTGGAGGCCCCGCCGGGCCGTGACACCCTGATTGACCAGCAGATGTCCAAGGACAGGGCGTTGGCTGCCCGGGCCAGACGATTGCTGGGCCTTCTGGATTCCGGTCAAGCCCTGCCAACCCGATACTCCGCACCGGTTCAGGCATGGAGTGTGGGAGACGCCCAGGGATTGGTGTTCCTTCCCGGGGAGGTGGTGGTGGATTACGCCCTGCGTTTACCCGGAGAATTGTCTGGTCGCCAATGGTGGATTGGCAGCTACGCCAACGATGTGATGGCCTATGTCCCGTCCAGGCGTGTCCGCCTTGAGGGCGGGTATGAGGGGGAAAAAGCCATGGTTTATTACGGCCTTCCGGCACCATGGCGGGAAAGTGTGGAGGAGGTTCTCTTGGCGGCCGTGAAGCAGGTTGCCGCACTCTGCCTGAACAAATCAGCCCCCTGAAGCCACCACCAAGCAACCATCAGGACTCGATGCTTAATAATCACGGTCATTGCTGGAAAAAACATTTTTCCTGGCTCGTGAAAGGAATCCGTCCCTGCGTGCAAGAAAAAGCGGGTAGAAACCGATGATGACTGGTGAACGGAACACTTGTACACTATCTTGAAGGCTCGCGAGATTTGAAGGAGAAACCAACCATGGCCGATGACCGCGAATTGAAAAACGCCCTCTCTCAGATCGAGAAGCAGTTCGGCAAAGGTTCGATCATGCATCTGGGCGGGGAGGGGGACTCCTCCGATGTCCAGGGAATTTCCACCGGTGCCCTGAGCCTCGATCTGGCCCTGGGTGGCAAGGGGTTGCCCCGCGGTCGCATCATCGAAATTTTCGGACCGGAATCTTCCGGCAAAACCACCATCGCACTGCAAGCAGTGGCCTGCGCCCAAAAGGCTGGTGGTGTTGCTGCATTCATCGATGCCGAGCACGCGCTGGATCCCACCTGGGCCCGGCGCCTGGGTGTGAATCTCGAACAATTGTTGGTGAGCCAGCCTTCCTGCGCCGAGGAAGCGCTCAAAATCGCTGAAATGTTGATCAAATCCAATGCGGTGGATCTGATCATCATCGACTCGGTGGCGGCCTTGGTACCCCGTTCCGAAGTGGAGGGGGAGATTGGTGACTCCCATGTCGGTATTCAGGCCCGTTTGATGAGTCAGGCCCTCCGCATCCTCAATCCAACCATCAGCAAAACCAAAACCTGCATGGTGTTCATCAACCAGATCCGGCAGAAGATCGGCGTCATGTTTGGTAATCCGGAAACCACCTCCGGTGGCCTGGCGCTGAAGTTCTTCAGCTCGGTGCGCATGGACATCCGCAAGGTGGCAACCATCAAGGAGGGGGAAGAGGCCACCGGTTCCCGCGTGAAGGTGAAGGTGGTGAAAAACAAGGTGGCTCCCCCGTTCCGCTCCACCGAATTCGACCTGATGTACGACTCCGGAATCAGTCGCGAGGGGGACCTTTTGGACCTTGCGATCGATGACAAGATTGTCGAAAAATCGGGGGCCTGGGTAAATTACGGCGACATGCGGCTGGGGCAAGGGCGTGAAAATGCCAAGCAGTTCCTGCGCGACAACCCCCAACTGTTGGAAGAAATCAGTCGCAAGGTGCTGGCCAAGCGATTGAAGGCCCATTCCCCCGCTCCAGTTCCCGAACCCGTCAACAAGGCTGAAGCCCCTTCTGGGAAGAAGTCTGAGGCGCCCGCCCCGCAGAAAAAGGGACCTGCGAAAGCCGAGGCCTGACAAGGGTTTGCGTCGCGTTTGGGCAAATTGCAGCTGGAATGCACTTGCCTCTGCCTCGCCTCTTGGTATCCTCTGCCAAATCCCACGGATGGGACGCGTTCAGGATGAACGCGCATTCGCAAGGAGGCGACGCCATGGTTCCAATTCTTTCATTGGCCGAACATCTTTTGGCCCGCGGACGAAGGCTTCGTTCCGCGGGCTTTTTTCATGAGGCCCGACTCCCCCTGGAAAAGATGCTTACGCTGACAAACCCGGGCAGCGCGATCAGCGCTGAGACCCAGGCGATGCTCGCTGAAATGAGCCTACGCAGGGGAAAATACAATCGGGCAGTTCGGCAACTGGAAGCTGCCTTGGCTCAGCTCCCCAGTTGCCCGCATTTCCTCTTTCTGATGGGCAAGGCGCTGGAACGGCGCAAGGCTCGCGTCGCAGCGACACAGGCTGACATGGAACGCGCTGCCACCTACTACCTGGCCTGCCTGGAAAATGACCCCAACCATATCGAAGCCCGTACCGCCCTCGGCCGACTGCGCCTGCGTCAGGGCTTGGTGGCCGAAGGGGTATCCATCCTGCGCCATGCTTACCAAACCCATCCCGACCGTTATGAATTGTTCTTGGGGCTTTACCGCGGCCTTTGCCTTGCCAAAGCCCGCGCGGAGGCCCGCAGCTTGCTGAACGAGGCCCGTTTCCGTTTTGCGGGGGACCTTCGCTTGGGGATGCTGCTGGGCCGATTGGAATTCAACCGTGCAGTGAGGAAGCAGCGCAATCAAAACGTTGAGGAACCCAGGGTCCTGCCCTTCCTGCGGATCGCCGATCCTGTGCCTCAGCCGGACCAGTCTCCCGCACGCCCAACCCGGATGTTCATCCGGCTGGATCCCCCCTCCCAGCCTTCCATTCCTTTCGCCATGCGGAAAAATTCCCGGCGCAAAAGCAGCTAGGACTGTTTCAGGAACACCTGACCTAAACTGTCATCATCAAGGCCCGCTTGCAGTCTTGCAGCGGGCCTTGGTTGTTTACGGGGATCAACAATGCCCTCGCCCTATCGTGAATTGCTTGGTCCCGAGTGGGATCGTTTGGCGGCGCCGTTGCGGGATTTCCATGATGTGGAGACGGTTTGGGAGGGAAAAGCGGTTTTCCGTGTGACAAGGGGCAGCGGGTTGCTGAGAAATATCGTTGCCTGGCTGGGAGGTTTGCCACCAGCCGGGGAATCCGTGCCGGTCACCTTGCGCTGCACGTGCGAGAAGTCTGCTGGCCGGACAGTGGAAATCTGGGATCGTCATTTCGATGGATTCCGCATGCGGTCGATGCAATGGGCCGAGGGCGGCAGATTGGTGGAAAAATTCGGCTGGATCAGTTTGGGCTACAGGCTGCGCGTCGAGCCTTCGCTGCTTCGGTTGGAGGTGACAAACGCCTGGTTTGCGGGTGTCCCCATTCCATTGTGGCTTGCCCCGACTGGAGAAGGATTGGAGAGGGCCGACCCGGATGGCCGATTGTCGATCCGCGCGGTGGCTTATGCTCCATTTTTGGGTCAAATTGTCTGCTATGAAGGGATACTGGAAGGGGTAAATGGCTGAACTGCAGGTTTGGACAAGCAAAAACCCCGCGCCTTCAGGCGCGGGGTTTTTGCTGGGTGGTTGGATTTGGACCCGGGTTGTTTACAGCTTTGGTCCGTTGGGCACGGCGGGCTGCGCGGGAACCGCCGGGGCCGGATTGGTTGGCGGTAGCTTGATTCTGGGGGCGGCGGGCTTGGGGGTGTCCGTGTTCACCGGCGGTTTCGGAACCGCGGGAGGGTTAACCACACCGGGTTGTGGGGGTTTGGGTTCCACCGCACGGGCCGGCTCCACGGTCGTACCGGGCTTTAGTGGGTTATCCGGGGTGATCGGCGCTCCCATGATCACGCCGCCGGGCACGGTTGGGTTGCAGCAGTCCTGAGGTTCCCCCGTGAGGTTGTACAAGGCGGCGTGGTCTAAAAACGCACGTCGATGGCCTTGGATCGGTTCGAGGGCCCGGGATAACTCCTCCAGACCGCCCGGCTGCTCCCTGGCGAAATATTTGCCCTGCCGGGCAGCTTTGGCCGCTTCTGCATCGCGCCCCAAATCATAAAGGGCTACCGCTTTCAACTGCAGCGTGGCGGGATGGGTGGGGTCCATGGACAGCGCGTGGTTGAACAAGGCCAGCGCCCGAGCTGAATCAAATCGCTTCAAGGCCCTCAGGCCTTCGACATAGGCTTCAGCGGCGGGAACCTCACAATTGATGGGAGGTACCGGTTGATTCTTGCCGTACCGTGGAGCCTCAGTCGGGCTGAGACGGTCAATACGAAGGGCTTCCAATTGGCGTGTTTGCGCGGGGGTCAGGACCTGCGGGCTGCCTGCACCCATCCCCCCAAGACCACAATCACAACCGCTCACGGTTTGGCCGCCAAAAGGGTTGGAACCCAAGGCAATCACAGTCACCGTTTGGGATGCCATGGTGTTGGGCTTGGGCGCTTCAACCAATCTGGGGGCGGGAAGTTTGGGAGCCGGTTGGGGGTTGCCCGCTACCGATTCCACTTTGGGCTTAACAGAAGTCACAGCTCCCGGTTGAGCTGGTTTGTTTTGGACGGGCAATTGAATTCTGCTGGGGGTGATTACCGAAGCGGCAGGTTTTGCGGTTTCCTGAGCATTTCCCTGGAAAGTTAGTCCGACCGCCATGCCTGGAACAAAGAACAGGCGGAAAGCCCAAGAACTGCGCATCATGGTGACGTCTCCTGAATATCCAAACGCCTGAAAGGTTCGGCCCGAAAAAAAGGAATCCTCTGCAGATTCGGGTTAATCCGAATATTTAGAAACTTAGGAAATTGAATAGATTGGATAATATTTAGTCAAACTGGAATAAAAAATATTTTGGAGAGAATGGGATAGATGGCTGATTATTGGATGATTTGATGGAAGTTTTGATTGAAAAGGTTCATTTCAGCTGAAATGACTTTCCACTCAAGGAAAGGGCATCCGCTGACCTTCAGCCCAACGACAGGTCCACCAAGCCAGAGCTATTCCAGAAATTAGGTCTACCAAGTGATGTTCGTGAACGAACAAGGTGCTGGCCATCACTCCGTCGGCCCACACCCAACCCAAAAATGTCACCATGCCAGGGCGATTGAAGGAAAGCCGGGGAAACAACAGGCTAGCCAGGGTGAAGGCATAGGAAACATGGAGGCTGGGTGCGTCTGCATGCCAACCCAGATTGGCTGAACGGGTCTGGTGCGCCAGACTGTCCCAGACTCCACCCAATTCATGACCATCGAAAGCCAATCGTTGTGGCACCAGTGTGTAGACTAGTGCTGCAATCCCGGTCTGCACCAGCATGACGCGGTAGACACGCCGAAGGGTATCCAGGTCCGGAGCCAACAGAGCAACCACGGGCACCATCAGATCCAGGCTCAGGTACAAGGGGACCAGCCAGGGAATGAAAGGAATCAATTCCTCGCCCGGAAGTGCCAGACAAATCCTCCCGGGCCAAAGGAAGGAAAGCACCATGGACCCAAACCAAAAAGCTGCCCAAATGATAAAAAAGGTCCCGGTCACCCGCAGGCGAACTTCCCAATCCCAGCGATTGGTTCGACCAGTGTCCCTGTCTGCCATGCCGGCGTCCGCTGTGTCTCAACCTTGGTTGGCACAGGCCTTCAGATGTGCCAATCCCTCTCGGGCGATCGTTTCTGGATCCGGCGTGTAGTCGAATACCTCTATCGAGACAAATCCCTGGTAGCCGATATCCTTCAACGCTCGCATGATGGGGATAAAGTCAGAATTGCCCATTCCTGGTGCCTTGCGGTTGGCATCATTGGCGTGGAAATGTCCCATCCGTCCGGCATGCTTCCGAATGATGTCAGCTACCGGGGCCTCGTCATCGCTCATGGCCTTCACATCCAAATGCAGTCCGAAAAGCGGATGATTGATCCGGTCCAGCAGCTCCACTCCTTTCCGTGCCGTGTTCATGTAGTTGGTTTCAGACGGCCCCAGGGGTTCGAGAAGGAACTTCACACCTGTTTTTTCCAGATGGGGGGTCAATTGACGCAGGGTATCCAGGAAGAGGATGTCTGTTTGCTCCTCGTTGTGCCCGTCAGGAATTTTCCGCTGCAGTGGAGACCCGAAAACCATGCGGTCCCCACCCAGCTCAGCGCAGGCGCGGGCCAACTCACCCAGGTAGTTTGCGGTTTCGGTCCGGATTCGGGAATCCGGGCTGGTTACTTGGAATCCCTCGGTTTTGGCGAGCAGCCAGTGCAGCGCGAAAAGGTGCAGCCCATGATCCTCCGCGGTCCGCCGAAGCTGGGTGCGCGTTTTGCCATCCACCTGACCGATTCGCGGGGCCAAGGTGAACGGCGCCACCTCCAGCCCGGTGTAGCCCAGTCGGGAGCACAATCCGCACACTTTCTCCCAATCCCACCCTTCAAAAGTCTCATTGCAGATAGCGTATTGAAACATGCTCATCCCCGCTTGGTCAGGCGCCGGCAACACGGCCGCCCTCGGAAAGCCTCAAGCCCCGGGTGCCTTTTCCGGCGCCTGTATCCCCGAGTAAATCGATCCAAAAGCCATCCAGACGGACCTGGCCGAAATCCTGGCCGTTTGCGCCCGCGGTCCAGCGGTCCACGAACAGGGACCAGGTGAACGGCATTTCCCCGAACAGTGCCCGCCATGCCGGCCGCACTTCCTCGGGTGTTCCGGGTGCGCCCTGAAATGGCGCATGCTCCGGAACACGGTGCCAGGCGCGGCCCTGGTCGGTCAGCCGGTAGGTGACCCTGAGATTTTCGGCGACGGTGAAGATCACCCGGTCCTCGTCCAGGCGCGTTTGGGTGGTGCCAGGCGGGGCGAGAAGGTCCAGTGTCTCCCGGGCCACCTCGATACCCGCGGCCCTGTAAATCCATGCCAGGCTCCACGCCAGTGCGTGTCGTTTGTCGTCTGTCAATTCATCCATCCAGGCGGGCCGATCGATCCAGGCTTGCAAATGGTTTTCCATGTAGGCCACGTAGATGCGTAAGGGGTCCGCAACGCCACCCTTGCCTGAAACCAGACCGGAGCCCTTGGCTGGTCGAAAAGTGGCTTCCACGCGATTGACCGCAAGGTTCACTGACTCAAGTTCGAAAGGCCGCCACCATTGTCTGGGCGCCGGAGCTGCGGATGGGTCCAGGGCCAGGGGTAACAACATGCTTTTCGGGGATTCATGCTCGGGGCAAAGGGTTTGTCCCCAGGCCGGGGTCACGCCAAGGACATCCAGGAAATTGCGCCTGAAAAACCTTCCCAGTGCCTCACGCAGCAGGTCCAGCTTGCGCTCACAGGCGCGTTGGGCGGCCCGAGTGCCTCCTTCCGAAGCCGGCAGGCTGGCATTGCGCAGTTTGGTGAACAGTGCCGGCAGCACGCCACCATGCAGCCCTGGTTCCAGCAAAACCGCCATGGTCTCACCATGGGGCCCGGCACCATCCGGCGCGGGGCGTTCGGGCCGGTTGGCCTCGTACAGGCCACGATTCTCGCGAAATTCCCAGAAGAAAAAGCCGAAGGCGTTCGGAAGGAGGAAAACGATCACACCCATGACCAGGCCGGCTGTGAGAGCGCCCATCATCGGGGTCAGCGCGGGTATGGCCACATCTGTCGTGAAGGGGTACAGGAATGGATAGATGACCTTGGCCGCCAGGAAGCTGATCGGCAACTTCAAGGGATGCAGCATCGGTTCGATAAGTACCACGAAGGTGAACCTGCCTAGCCAACCGAGTGGAAACCACAAGAGGCTGAGTAGGGCCCGTCCGCCCAATTGCCCGGCATTGTCGCGCTGGCGGACCCGAAGGATGTTCTCAACGTTTGCCATCTGCAGGTCGAACCAGCGGGTCACCGCGCGGAACAGTTCGTTCAGCACCCCCAGGGCCCGTCCCAGAACGCCCGACCTAAGCGCCATCAGGATCTCGCGCAGCACACCCACAAACCATTCTTCGGTCATGCGCGCCTGACGGCTCAGCAAGGCAACAGTCGCCAGCAACCACCCGCCAAAAAGGATCGGGCTGGTCCAATCCACCTCCACACCAAAGACCTTGAGGAGAATCAGCACCATTCCAAGGGGCTTGATCACGGCGTGCCAAAGAACGCTCAGCGGCCATCGCACACCGTACAGAAACAACGGGTGGCTGGGGAGGATTTCAGGCAGGTCATGTACCAACCAGTGGATTGCGTCTCCCAAGGCGTTCAAGACGCGCCAGACCAACCAGCGCAGCGCAGGATGATTGGTAAACAGCAGGAAAACCGTCCCCAACAACCCGAGGGCGACCAGATTGGCCGGGGTGAGAACCGAGGGCGGTGGCTTCGAGTGCACCGACAAGGCGACCTTGGTGGCGGTTTCCTGCAGTCCTTGGGTTTGGTTTTCCTGCACAGCCTCGGCCACCGCTTGGGCGGCGTCCCCCGTGGCCGTCACAGCTTGCTTGCCGCCGCCTCCGAAATGCTCCCACAGCGCGTGGACCATCACGACCAGCAGGGCCGCCAATCCGTAGGGAATGATGACCTTGCTTACCAGCCAGCGGCCCAATCCTGTTCCAAATCCCAGCGAGGTGATCCGCTCGAGGATGCGGCTGTAAACCGGGCAAGGGCGGTAAATGCCGTCCAGAGGTGCAGCCAGTCGGCGGTCCAGCCGCAGAAGCGGATCACCCTGAAGCCACTCCGCCGGATCACGGATGTCCTGCATCTTCAAATGATTGCGGCTGAGGGCGTCTCGCAAATCGTAAAAGGTGATGTGCCCTTGTTCCAAAATCCGGTCGATCAGTTCCTGGATGATTTTCCTGCGGGCCACCCGTTCCAGCGGATTGTCCGGCTGCAAGCCAACATCGTCCAGGGCGCTGTCAATCAGGGGATGGAAAAGGCGGCGCACCTGGTTTTCAGCATGGAGCGAGCTTTTTCCCAGCAACCTTTGCAAGATCACACGGCTGTTGTCCGAAACCCGCATCACCGGCAGCAGACCTAGCAGGGTTTTCAGCCGTCCTGATACCTGGACAAGTCCCAGATAATGCAGTTGCCTTTTCCAAGGCCTGACACCCAACGAGATGGCATATTCCACCACATCCAGTGCGTAGGCCTTGTTGGCCAAGCCGTCGCTCATGGACTGAAGATTGCGCAGGAAGGCTGATTCTTCGCCGGATTCACCCTGCTCAGCCTTGTCCAGCACCGGATCCAGTGCGGTGAGGAAGGATTCAGCCTCCTCGTTATCCAGCCCCAAGGGCGGTGCCACCGATTCAACCAGCAGACGCAGGTTTGCGCGGGCGCGGGCAAGAGCGTTCTCAGACCGCTTGCCGACACACAACCGTGATTCGCGCACCTGCTCCAGGGCGGCTGTGACCCACTGGCCTTGGCTCTCCGCTTCCTCCGCCAAACGCCGGTGCTTTTCGAGGTAAGGATCGGCTTCCTCGTCTGCTGCAGCGCCCCCGGGGTGGAAAGGATAATCCAAGTCCAGCGATTCCCGGACGATCAGGCCCAGGCGCGTTTTGCTTTCCAGCTTTTCCCCAAGGCTTTTGGCGGTTTGGGGTGCCAGGCCGGGAAAACACGCCCCCATCCGCTCCGGTTCCAGGGAGGACAACATTCCGAACCACGGCAGGAATTCCAGGAGCACCCGTTCAGCCGGGGCATCCGGCCTGCAGCGCCCGTCCCGGGCCAGTACTTGTCGGATTTCATCCATCTCACAGGAAGGAATTGTCTCTGCAAATTCACCAGCGGCTTCAGAATCCCATCCGCCCTCCACCAGCACCTGCTCCACCCGTGCCATGACCAGACGCCGGGTCAGTTTGCCCAGGGTTTCAGCCCGCTTTTTCTCCAGACGCTCCTGTTCCTCGGTGATTACGCCGGGGGTTTGAGCCTGCCGGACCAGACCCGGCGATTCCAGTAGTTTGGTTTCATCCTCGCCCGGCTTCAGCAGCAGCAGCACGGTGTCTGGCAAAAGCCTCGTCGGGGAAACTGCCAGTTCCTCCGGTTCCACTTTCCGCCACAAATCCTGGCGGGAGACGACCAGATAGCCCCGGGCCGCCAGTCGGCGGTTGCCCAGCCAGGCAACGCCCCCGGTTTCCATCCGTTCCATGATGCGCATCGGGGCCAACACGCCGCCTGGCGCACGGCTTTCCAGCCATTGGTCAAGTCGAATGGACCGCATTCTCACCGGCTCCCATCTCGCCAAATCCCTTCGGTGATCTTACCTGCCCGAGCGCCAGAGTGTGGCCAATTCACGGGCTAGTGCCAGCACATCAGCCTCCTGGTGGTTAGCCGAAAGGGTGATTCTCAGCCGGGCGGCGTCCCGTGGAACCGATGGGTGGCGGATGGCTGGCACCAGGAATCCCGATTCCGCCAAGCGCGCCGACCAGTCCCTGGCTCGGCTGGATGGCCCAAGGACAACAGGCACAATCGGAGAGTTGCCCGGAAGCAGCGGAAATCCCGCCTCCGCCAATTGGGTGCGAAGCAAATTGGCCAAAGCCAGCACTTTTTCACGTCGCCACGGTTCACGGTCGGCAATCCTCAGGGCAACCCGGGCCGCCGCCGCACTGGCAGGGGACAGGGCGGTGGAAAATAGATAGCCCCGCGCGCGGTTGACCAGCCACCGGGTCAGGCTACCGGCTCCGGTGATGAAACCACCCTGTGATCCCAAGGCTTTGCTAAGCGTGCCGGTTCGTACAAGCATTCCTTTTTCGTTTTCGAAACGGACGGCCAGGTGATGTGCCAAACCGCGGCCCTCCGGTCCCATCACCCCGGTGGCGTGTGCCTCATCCACCAGCAACATGGCATCATGGCTCAAAGCAAGGTCGGCCAATCCTTCCAGGGGTGCCACATCGCCATCCATGCTGAAAACGGAGTCGGTCACCACCAGCAACCGGCGGTGTTGGGACCGGTGATTTCGGGCCAGTTCCTTCGCGTGTGCCAAGTCAGCATGCCTAAAGACCCGAATGGTGGCCCGGGAGAGCCTGCATCCGTCAATCAGGCTGGCATGGTTCAGGGCATCGGAGAGGATCAGGTCCTCAGGGCCGGCCAAAGCGCTGATGGCGGCCAGATTGGCCTGAAAGCCGGAAGGAAAAACAAGGGATTTTTCAGCCCCCTCAAAACTCGCCAGGTCCCTTTCCAGGGCACGCAAGGACGGGAGCCAGCCAGTCACCAGGGGGGAAGCACCCGCACCGGTACCTTCCCGGCGGGTAGCCCGCTGGGCGGCTCGAGCCAGCCTGGGATCGCGTGCCAGGCCCAGGTAATCATTCGAGGCAAAAGGAAGGATCGATCGCCCATGCCAGATCACCCGGCTCGGGTGGGCCGGATCGGGCCGTAAAACGCGACGGACCCGGGCATTACCTTCCGCCCGGGTCTGTCGCATTTCATCCAGCCAAAAGGGGCGCATGGGGCAGCCCGTTTTTCCGAGCCTCGTGGGGTCGGAAGGAGACTTAGTTTGCAGCCAAAACAGGGAGCGAGAAGGATCCGTTGGAACGGGCACCGCCGCTGCCGATGGTCGCGGCTGGAACCACGTCGGGATCACCTCCGCCAACACG
>CAWUOE010000035.1:0-15131 GCA_963923355.1 uncultured Gemmataceae bacterium
CCATCCAGACCGGCTGGGTGGGGGTGATTTTCTCCCGGGCCATTCCGGCTTTCCACAAGGCCGTCTCATCCGCCGAAGCTGTGCAGGCCCCCAGCAAGCAGAAAACCGCCAGGCGGTGAAGCAATCGAATAATCATGGGCCTGCCGTCTGGAAGGGTGAGCAATCTTCAATTTGGTGAACCACTAGAGGGAGATTATTCGCCATCCGGGGCGGCCGGGCAATCCGGCGTGGAAAACCCCCCCCTGATACTCCACAGGACAGGATGCCGGGGTTGCGGGGAATTGAGCAAAAGGTCCGGGTATACTCGGATCATGAACACCCAAGAGATCCTCGCCCAGCTCAAAGCCCTGGGTGACCCCGCCCGTCATGCCCACAATGCCCGTGCGGGCGCGCCTGCCAACCAGTTTGGCGTGAAGCTGGGGGACATCCGCGCCCTGGCAAAGAAGCTGAAGACCGACCATGCCTTGGCGCTGAAGCTCTGGGAGACCGGAAACGTGGAGGCGCAACTGGTCGCCACGCTCATCATGAAGCCCAAGTCCCTCACCACGGACCAACTCGACACGCTGACACGGTCCACCACCTGCTCCCAGGTGGCCGACTGGCTGAACGCTTACGTCGTCGCGCAGCACCCCGGCAAGGATGCCCTGCGTGAGAAGTGGATGGTAGCGAAAGACAAATGGGCTGCCCGGGCCGGTTGGAATCTAACCGCCAGCCGCATCAACAAGGGGGCTGACGACCTCGACCTGCCTGGGCTGCTGGACCGGATTGAAAAGGAAATGCCGAAGGCCGCCCCGGAGGTGCAGTGGACCATGAACAACACTTTGGCGGCCATAGGCATCCACCATGCGGGCCTGCGCAAGCGTGCTGTCGCCATCGGCGAGAAAATAGGCCTGTACCGTGATTGGCCCGTGTCCAAGGGCTGCATCATCCCCTTCGTACCGGTCTGGGTGGAGGCGATGGTGCAGCGCAAGGGTTGATCCTGGGGCCAGACAGCTAAGCCGCTTTCACGCCTTTTTGACAAACTCTGATTTGAGTTTCATCGCGCCAAAGCCGTCGATCTTGCAGTCGATGTCGTGGTCTCCTTCCACCAGGCGAATATTCTTGACCTTGGTGCCCACCTTCACCGAGCTGGAAGCCCCTTTCACTTTCAGATCCTTGATCACCTGGACGGTGTCCCCGTCCTTCAACTCGTTGCCAAAGGCGTCTTTCCAAACCTTTTTCTCCTCGGCGGCGGGGGCCGCCGAGGGATTCCAGCGGTGGTCGCACTCCGTGCAGACCATGAATTCGCCGTCCTCATAGGCATATTCGGACTGGCATTGGGGGCAGGGGGCATTGTCGGCCATGGAGGGGTACCTTGCGGGTAACTGCTGGTAGGGGGATCAGCCTTTTCAGTGCGCCATTTTCAGCGTGGCCACACCGCCCACGATGAGCGCGACTCCGGCAAACCTCCAGAAGGTGGCCGGATCGCCGTAAAGGAAAAGCCCGACAGCAAAGGTCCCGGCTGCCCCGATCCCGGTCCAGATGGCGTAGGAGGTGCCGATGGGGATCGTCCGTTGCGCCAAAAACAGCAGGAACCCGCTGATTCCCATGAACAGTATCGCCGTCACCAAGCCGATGATGCGGGTCTCGGCTTGCTGTGCCATCTTCAGTCCCACCGGCCAGCCAATCTCAAACAGGCCAGCCAATAGAAGATATAACCAGGCCATTATCGGTACCTTTCCAATCTTTGGGGACAAGCCCTCGCATGGGTCGCAACCGGCGCCAACGCCAGCGATCGGGGCCCTGTCAAAATAGCAAACCCCCCTCCTGCATGGGGAGGGGGGCGTGGGCGGTGCACCCTGGATAGGGATTTGCCGGTGTTGCCGGCCAGCCATCAGATCTGAGGCAACTGCCATTCCCCGCGGCGCTCGCGGTCATACCATTTCGCCACGGCGGGCGACGGGTCGACAAAGCTCCAGGTTTGCGGGTTCCAACGGACGGTCTCGCCGGTCCAGTAGGCGATGTTGCCCAGGTGGCACACCGCCACGCTGCGGGCGCCGATCTCCACATCGCAGATCGGCTTCTGGCGGCTCTTGATGCAGTTCAACCAGTCGCGCTGGTGGCCTGGGGATTTGTAGAGCTTCACGGAGATCTCGCTCTCGGGGGTCTTGATCAGGTCGTCCGGCTCGCTTTTCAGGAAGCCGCGGTTGACGAAGATCTTGCCCTTCTCGCCAATGAAGGCCACGCCGTTCACCTTCTTGCCCGGCTCGTATTCCTCGGCCCGGTAGAGCGGCGCGCCGGAGGCATAGACGAACTTCAGGCCCGAGCCTTTCGACCCGTCGGCCGGCGGAATGATCTCCACCGGGCCGGACATGTCCATGCCCAGGCCCCATTGGGCGATGTCGAAATGGTGGGCGCCCCAGTCGGTCATCATGCCGCCCGAGTACTCGCGGTACAGGCGCCAGTTGGGGAAGTGATTGTGCACGCCGCGGGGCGCCAACACCGAGTTGTAGGGCCGCACGGGCGCCGGCCCCAGCCAGCGGTCCCAATCCAGGCCGGGTTCCATCGGCTCTTCGGGCAGGTCGCACGGCACGCTGGGCCCGCCGATGTTGGCGTACACCGCCTTCAACTTGCCGATCTTGCCGCTGCGCACCAGTTCGCAGGCGACACGGAACTCGCTGCCCGAACGCTGCTGGCTGCCCACCTGAAACACGCGGTCATATTTGCGGGTGGCGTCGATCAGCAGCTTGGCTTCCTTCAGGGTCAGGGTCAGCGGCTTCTCGCAATAAACATCCTTGCCGGCCTTCAGCGCCTCGATGCAGGGGATGGTGTGCCAGTGGTCCGGGGTGGCGATGACCACGGCATCCACATCCTTGCGGGCGATCAGCTCGCGGAAATCCACATACGCCCCGCAGCCCTTGTAGGTGCCGCTCTTGGTCTCTTCCGCGTATTTCTTCTCGACGCGGTTCTTGGCGTCTTCCCGTCGTTTGGTGTCGACATCGCAGACCGCCACCACCTGACAGTCGGGCTGGCCGAGGAAATGCCCGAGGTGGCCGCCATTCATCTTGCCGGTGCCGATGAAGCCCAGCCTCAGGCGGGCGCTTTGGGGTTCCTTGCCGTCCTGGGCGCGCAGGGCACCGGTGAGGATGGTGGGTGCAGCGGCGATGGAGGCGGCAGTTTTGGCGAAGCCGCGTCGATTCAGGGGTGCCATGGGGAGGTTTCCTCGCAAGGATTTTCGGATCATCCGGTGGGAAACCCGGTTGTACCCCAGAACCACCGTTGAATCAAACGGCTGTCGGCCGTTTCGGCTTGGGTTTTGGGTTAAAATGAACGCAACAGAACCAGCACACCCAAGACCTCGGCCATGCAGATTCCCTTACTGATCCCCGTGTTCATGGCATTCTGCCAGCCTGCGCCGGGCCCGGGCGTCTCCGGACCTTCGTTTGACCGCGACATCCTGCCCGTGCTGAGCGATTTCTGCTTTCCCTGTCATGGGCCGGATGCCAGGGCGCGCAAGGCGGACCTGCGGCTCGACACCGCCGCGGGGGCCCTGCGGACCGATGCGGGAATCATTGTCCCGGGGAAGCCCGCCGAAAGTTCCCTGATCGACCGGATGCGCCATGCCGATCCCGCCAAGGTGATGCCCCCGCCCAAGTTTGCCAAGCGGCCCACCCCGGCCCAGATACGGACCCTGGAAAGCTGGATAGCCTCGGGTGCCACCTGGGGCAAGCACTGGTCACTGACGCCCCCTCGGAAGGATCCGTTGCCGACAGTCGACTCCACCTGGCCCCGCCAGCCATGGGACGCCCTGGTCCTGGCCAGGCTTCGCAAAGAAAACCTGAAACCATCCCCCGAGGCTGGCAGGGCCACTTTGCTCAGGCGTGTCACGCTGGACCTGACGGGTCTGCCTCCCACCGACAAGGAAATGGGTGAATTCCTCGCCGACACCAAACCCGACGCCTACGACCGCGCGGTTGATCGGTTGCTGGCCTCTCCCCGCTTTGGTGAACGAATGGCCTGGGACTGGCTGGATGCCGCCCGCTATGCCGACAGCAACGGATACCAGGGCGACGCCGAGCGCACGATGTGGCCCTGGCGTGACTGGGTGGTGCAGGCGTTCAACAAAAACCTTCCGTACGACCAGTTCACGCTTTGGCAGATCGCCGGGGACCTGCTACCTGATGCCACCCACGAGCAAAAGCTTGCCACAGGCTTTTTGCGCAACCACATGATCAACGGCGAGGGGGGGCGCATCCCGGAGGAGAACCGTGTCGATTATGTCTTCGACATGGCGGAGACCGTCGGTACCGTCTGGCTTGGCCTCACCTTCAACTGCTGCCGCTGCCACGACCACAAGTACGACCCGCTCACCCAGCGCGATTACTACCGCCTGTTCGCCTTCTTCAACCGCACGGCGGTGGATGGCTCGGGTGGGAATCCGCAGACACCTCCGGTGCTGGATGCTCCCAGCCCGATCCAGGCCTCCGAGCGGGTTCGCCTTGCCGCCGAACTGGCCCGGGTGCAGACCGCGATCGCGATGCTGGAGCGGGATTTCGGCGCGAAGCTGGACGGATCGTCCGAGGCGGGCAAGGCGTTGAAAAAGAAATTGGCGGATCGTACCGCCACCGAGTCCCTGGCCGTTCGCAAGGCCATGAAGGATCTGTCCAAGGAATACGGGCCACTGCTGGACGAGCACGAGAAGTTCAAGGCGGCTCGCGATGCCAATGAACGGATCATCCCCCGTGTGATGGTGATGGCAGACCAGCCCACCTACCGCGACACCCACCTGCTGAAGACCGGGCTGTACAACCAGCCGGGTGACAAGGTGGATGCGGGCACCCCGCAAGCCCTGCCGCCGCTGCCCGCCGGGGCACCGGTCAATCGGCTGGGATTGGCGCGCTGGCTGATGGCCCCCGAAAACCCGCTCACCGCCCGCGTGACCGTCAACCGG
The DNA here is from genome assembly GCA_963923355.1 of uncultured Gemmataceae bacterium. Lineage (GTDB taxonomy): Bacteria > Planctomycetota > Planctomycetia > Gemmatales > Gemmataceae > UBA6894. The sequence goes on from CAWUOE010000035.1 coordinate 4,931, forward strand.
ATCTGGACGCAGTTCCTGGGCATGGGTCTGGTGAAAACGCCGGAAGACTTTGGCATCCAGGGCGAGCGTCCCATACAGCCCGAACTGCTTGATTGGTTGGCTGTCGATTTCCGCGAGAGCGGCTGGGATGTCAAGCGACTGATCCGGTCCATCGTCACCAGCGCCACCTACCGGCAGACTTCGGTGGTCACGCCGGAATTGCTGGAAAAGGATCCGGAAAATCGGCTGTTGGCGCGCGGCCCACGGCACCGCCTGCCCGCCTGGATGCTGCGCGACCAGGCGTTGGCGGTTTCCGGCCTGATGGTCGACAAGCAAGGCGGCCGGCCCGTCAATCCCTACCAGCCTGAGGGAATCTGGGAGGAGGCCACCTTCGGCAACAAGAAATACTCGCAGGACAAGGGAGACGCCCTTTACCGCCGAACCCTCTACACCTTCTGGAGGCGGATTGTCGGTCCGGCCGAGGTTTTTGACAACGCCCCCCGGCAGGTCTGCTCGGTCAAGGTTTACCGCACCAACACACCGCTTCACGCCTTGCTCACACTGAATGACCCCACCTATATCGAGGCGGCCCGGCAACTGGCCCAAAAAGCTATTGAAACCGGGGGGGATGAAACCGCCCGCCTGCAGTGGATTGCCCGGCGGGTTCTCGGTCGCCCTCTGGCCGATGCGGAGATTCCGACGCTGGCCAAGGCGCTCGCCACCGCCAGGGCCCAATACCAATCCGCCCCGGCCGAGGCTGAAAAACTGCTCAAGGTGGGCGAAACGGAAAGTGATGAGGATCTACCCGCGCCCGAGCATGCCGCCTGGACGGTGGTCGCGCAGATCGTGCTGAATCTGGACGAGACCCTATGCAAGGAATGAACCAACCACCGGTTGACCGCCTGGGCTGGACCCGCCGGGAATTGCTGACCGGCGCCCTGCATGGTGCCGGCACTTTGGGACTGGCCGCCCTTTCCGGCCTGCTGGCCCGTGATGCGTGTGCCGGGGCCGGCACGCTGACCGGCGCTCTGCACCGCGCCGCCAGGGCCAAGCGTGTGATCTACCTGTTCATGAATGGCGCGCCCACGCATGTGGACATTTTCGACCACAAGCCCAAGTTGGCCGAGATGCATGGGCAACCCGTGCCCGAGAGCTTCATCGCCGGCAAGCGATTCTCCACGATGTCCGGGGGGGTGAAGGGCAAGCTGATGCTCGCCCCCATCCAGCCGTTTCGCCAGCGCGGCCAATCGGGTGCTTGGGTCAGCGATCTGATGCCTTACACCGCCCGCATGGCGGACGACCTGTGCATCATCCGCTCCATGCATACCGATGCGGTCAACCACGCGCCGGCGATCTCCCTGATGCTTTCGGGCGCGCAGATCCCCGGCCGGCCCACGCTGGGCGCCTGGCTTTCCTACGGGCTGGGTTCCGAACGGGAGGAGCTGCCCGCTTTTGTGGCCATGACTTCGGTCAGCAAGGGCACCACCTGCGGCCAGATCTTTTATGATTTTTATTGGGGAGCCGGATTCCTGCCCTCCCGCCACCAGGGGGTGAAGTTCCGTAATTCGAGTGGCCCGGTGCTTTACCTGTCCGACCCGCCGGGCATGCGGCGCGAATGGCGGCGGGGCCAGTTGGATGCGTTGGCGGAACTCAATCGTCAGAAGCTGGGCGCCGTGGGTGACCCGGAGATTGCCACCCGCATCAGCCAGTATGAGATGGCTTACCGAATGCAGGCCAGCGTGCCGGAGCTGGCCAATTTGGCCAGCGAACCCAAATCAGTGCTGGACCTCTACGGTCCCCAGGTGCTGGAGCCTGGTTCGTTCGCCCGCAACTGTCTCATGGCCCGCCGCCTGATCGAGCGCGGCACCCGTTATGTGCAGGTGATGCATGCCGGCTGGGACCAACACAACAGCATCACCACCGAGCTTTACACGCAATGCCGGGATACCGACCAGCCATCATGGGCCCTGGTGCAGGACCTGAAGCAACGCGGCCTGCTGGATGACACGCTGGTCATCTGGGGTGGTGAATTCGGGCGCACTCCCTTCATCCAGAATGACATCGCCAACCGCAAGACCTGGGGACGGGACCACCATCCGTACGCCTACACCACCTGGCTGGCCGGTGGCGGTGTCAAACCTGGCCTGCAGTATGGCGAATCCGATGAGTTGGGAATGAACGTCGCCGCCAACGGCGTGCATGTCCACGACCTGCAGGCCACCCTCCTCGCCGCCTGTGGCATCGACCACGAGAAACTGACCTACCGCTTCCAGGGGCGCGATTTCCGTCTCACCGATGTCCACGGCAAGGTGGTCAGGGAACTGTTCGCATGAGCCAGCCGCCCGTGTACCTTCCCGAGGGTACCAGGCTCACCCGGGTTGTCTGGGTGGACAACGCCAATGTTGCCCGCGCCAAAGCATTCCATACCGCCTCGCTGGCCCGGTTCGTCCAACAAGGCGTGGGCATCGCTGCCGCCCAGATGGCTCTGCCCGCCCATTGCGATGCCATCGCCCCAGAAAGTGGGCTCACCCCGGCTGGTGAAATCCGACTGGTACCCGATTGGTCCACCTGTGTGGCGCTCCCGCATGCCCCGGGCCATGCCCGGGTGCTGGGTGACATGCGCCTGAATGGTGCCGATTGGCCGCTCTGCCCGCGCGGGTTTCTCCGGCGGGTGCTGACCCGGGCGCAGGATCAGGGTTTGACATTCCAGACAGCGTTCGAGACCGAGTTTTATTGGGTTCGGCAGACTCCAGACGGGTCTGTGGCGCCGATTCTGCACAGTGTGTTCGCCTCCACCCTCACCCTCGACACGCTCAGGCCCGCCATCGATGACCTGGTCGATTCGCTGGTCGGCCAGGGGTTGCCCGTGGAACTGGCACATGGTGAGTGCGGTCCCGGCCAGATGGAAATCTCCCTGCACCACACCGATCCGCTCACCGCCGCTGACCGGATGGTCGCCTTGCGCGAAACCGCGCATGCCATCGGACTGAAGCATGGTTACGCCACCACCTTCCTGCCCAAGCCGTTTCTGCATGCCGCCGGCAGCGGCGCCCATGTCCACCTCAGCCTGTGGCGTGAGGGGCATAACCTCCTCCCTGATCCCAAGGGTCTGGGTGGACTATCCAAGGAGGGTCTTGCCGGTATTGCCGGGATCCTGGATCACCTGCCAGCACTCTGCGCGGTTTTGAACCCGGTCACCAATTCCTACCGCAGGCTGGTTCCCAGTTCCTGGAGCGGCTCGCATGGCGCCTGGGGCTTCGAAAACCGTGAGACCGCAGTCCGTGTGCTGGGTGGCCCGCAAGGATCCACCCAATTTGAGTTGAAGACTCCGGATTGCGCGGCCAACCCCCACCTGGCCATGGGAGCCATGCTCGCCGCCGTGCTGGACGGCCTTGCCCGGGGGCTGCACCCCGGTCATCCGGTGGACCGGGACCCCGCCACATTGGCGCCTTATGAACGGGAAAAACTGGGAATCCGCACACTGCCTGCCAGCCTGGGCGATGCCCTCGAGCGTTTTGCCGCCGACAAGGTTTTGCAGGAGGCATTCGGTCCCGGGCTGGCCAGGGCATTCCTGGCGGTGCGACGAAGCGAGTGGAACCACATGCGCCAATTCACGCACGAGGATGAGGTGAGGCTGTTGCTGACGCGTTATTGAGCCGAATCCATCGATTGGGCTGTTCGCGCGTCGAGCGGGATTTCCGCCACCCGGTTCACGTCCCAGGTGGCAGCCATTGCCGCGCCGATCAACAGCCGGGGCTTTTCTCCGGGCACAAAAAACGGGGTGACATGGCCGTGGCGGTCGAGCGGTGTTCCCGTCAGGGGGGCCAGCAGGCCGCGGTCGATCCATCGCTTGCCATCCTGGCTGCTGGCCCAGCGGGTTCCCTGACGACTTTCGTACACCATCGTGTAGCCGTTTTTCGACCGGGACACATGCACGCCGCCGGCGTCGTTACCAAAGACCGGATAGGTACCCACGCGCTCAAATTGCTTCCCATCGACGGATTCGGCCAGCCCGACGGCGCGGATGGAACTGGAGGATTTGGGGGCTGTCCTGTCCGGGGAACCCAGGGGCAGGTCTTTCCTGCCGTCGTACCACATGCGGAATTTACCGTCCTCGAACAGGACGCTGGGCCGTCCAGCCAGCAGGCTGTCCCAGGTTCCCTCCTTCCCAGTCCCGACAACCACCCGCTGTTTCTCGAAGTGCAAGCCGTCCCGTGAGGTTGCCAGGGCAATGACATCCCTCAAACCTTCCCGGGCGAGTGTGTAGTACAGGTAAAAAAGGCCATCCCGCAACACCACCGAGGGATCGTTGACATGATTGGCGCTGGCGTCTTCCAACACCACCCCTTGCCGTTTCCAGTGGCTGCCATCGGTTGAAATGGCAAGGTGAATCCGGTCATGCCCGTCGGTCCCCTGGGCCCCGTAGTACAAAAACCACCGGCCCTCCACACGGACCAGCTCGGGGGCATACAGGTTGCCTTTGCGGTGGGGTGCCCTCTCGGTGGATTGCCAGGGAGGATCAAGGACCAGGCTTTGGCCGATGGCCAAAAGGCCGAGAAGGGTCAGCATCAGTCCACCGCCAGACGCACGATGCGCGCTGCCGTCGCCTGGTCAGCCTTCGCCAGGCGAATGCGTGCCGTGTGCTTCCCATCCGCCAGGCTTCCCGCCAGGATCACCGTGCGGGGATAATGCAGTCCTCCGCTGAAGGTATGCTTCAGCGGCACCGGGTTGAACGGGCCGCCGTCGATGGACACTTCCACCGTCCCGGCATCTGGACCGGCGAGGACATATGCCCCGAGGGTTCTGCCGGTGAACGGGGCTGTCATCATCGCGCCGGGTGTCTGGGTCCAGAGCAGATCCAAATTCCGGAACCGCGGGCGGCACTCACCCTTCAGTTGGGGCCACGGCGGTTTGGACAATTCCCAGCCCTCCCCCAGCGTGGGTGAACTGTTGGGCAGGAAGTTCCCGCGCTCGTAGCTGTTCGGGTCCAGCGGATCGGGGAGCGGGTAGGGGGACACTTGCCCGCTTTCCGACCGGATGGACTCCGCCTGGTCAAGCACCAGGCGCACCAGGTCAGCCGCCATCTGGTTGCCGGCCTTGGCCGGATGCACCCCGCCGTATTGTTTCCAGTCCATGGTCTTGGCTTGAATGCGTCGGGTCAATTCCCGACCCACTTGGACGGTGGAAACGCCATAGCGTTGGGCCACCTCCTCGTGGGCACCGCTGGAGAGGGGCTCTTCGCCCTTGGCCAGCTTCGCCAGCATTCCCTCGTTGACGAAATGGACCATGATGATGTCGGCCTGGGGGTTGTGGCGGCGCACATGACGGATGATGCCCTCCATGCCGCGGACACATTCCCGCCTGGCATGATGGGCATCCTGGTCATCGTTGACGGCAAATTCCACCAGCAGCAGGTCCACCGGTCCCTTGGCCAATACATCCTCCGCCAGTCGGAATGCTCCCGTGGTGGAGCAGGTGCTCGACACCCCCGCGTTGGTGAAGGTGAACTTCGTATTCGGGTAACGTCTCCTCAACTGGTCCATCACGATGGGGCGGTAGCCGTCCATCTCGGTGATCGACCCGCCCAGAAACGCCACATGCCCCGTTCCCCCGGTAAACTTTCGCCGGCTGGGAAGTAGGGTTCCCCTCAGTCGTGCGTTGGTCCGCATCTCCTCGGGGTTGTCTGGGACCGCGGGTGGTTTCGCCGCCGCATCCTCCAGTCCAGTCACCGGAGCATGCTTCAGGATGAAATCCACAATTGGTGCAGGATCCTTCAGACTGTGCGGATGGTGCTTCACTCCGGGTTTGGCGATCACCTCCATCGGGCCATCCATCTGGCGGTATCGGCGGTACATCAGCATGGTGTTCTCCCCGAAGGGGACCACCTCGTCGGCATCGCCGCACACATGGAGGATGGGGATTTTCGCCTCGGCCAGGGGCTTCAGGTTGTCCACCGGATTCTTGTCGTAATCCAGCGCCTGCTTCTGCGTGAAGCCATAGGCTTTCAGACATTTCTGCCAATCGCCGGGCGAGGCCTTGCCCGCGCCCTGCCCCAGGGGCCAGCTCTTGAAATCGCACACCGGGGCATCGTTGTAGATGCAAGCGACGCGATCGGGATGGCGGGCCGCCCAGTTCAAGGTGAACAAACCGCCCCGGCTGAATCCCTCGAGCACCGTTTTTTTCGAGAGCCCATACTCGCGGGTGAGGTGGTCATACAGCGCATCCATCGCATCGAGCGCCTTGGGAGCGCCGTACAGGTCCTGCACATCGATGTAGGCGGCGTGGAATCCTTTTTTGACCAGCGCGATGTCGGCCTGCGGTTCGTGGCCGAAGAACTCCGTCCTCCAGATCCAGGGGCGCCCCACCGCGGCACGCTCCGGAACCACCACGAACGCCTTGCGCCCAGCCACGACGAAATCCCTTTTTTCAAAACCGTTCCACTTGGAGGTGGTGTCGGCCTTTGATTGATCCATGGGCAAAAGGATTGAGACCAGCAATAAAGCAAACATCACGCCTCCTGGATGCCAAGCTGCTCAAGGTCTAGCAATTCCTTCAACCGGTTTGCCGCTTTCGTGTTGGTTTTCAAATCCGGCAAAGAAAGTATGTGTGTGGGGATTCCATCCATTTCACAAGGTATTCGTTGCTCGAAACAAGATTCAAACTCCACTCCTGAAATGCTGGTCAGTACTTCAATCCGCATGGGCGGCACCCCCCATGCGGACCACTGTGTCAGGCTTCAGGACCAATTCCTCTTTCAAGACCTCCACATCAAAACCAAATCCTCGAAGGGCCTTTGTGACGCGCGGGGCGTTTTCTGCCTCGCGTGAAATCCAGATGCCAATGTCGAGTGTGGCCCGGGAGTTTACGTGGTAATTCACCGCAAATCCGCCGACTACCAAGTATTTAACCTGGTTTACGTTCAACAATTTCAGGAACTTTTTGTAGTCTTCCGGTAACTGCGGCTTCCCCATACAGAACCCGCCGGATGGTCACCAGCGCCTCCATGCGTTCGGCAGGTGCCCTGCTTTTCCAGTGGGCAACATCATCTGAATCCGCTTGCGCAAAATCGGTTACCGAAAATACTTTTCGATCCACTGAGCCTTTCATTTCATGGAGTTCTTCCATTTTTTCCCCCGGTTTCCTTGGATCAAATCAACTCCCGGATGGGCTGGCCGTCTGGCAGCAGCGGCATCGGCCGACCCGAGTGATCCAGGTAGGATTTGTCTGCATAGTCCACCTTCAGGTGTCGCAAAACCGTGGCCCACAGGTCGTTGGGGATCAATGGCCGGTCCTTCGGCACCTCGCCCCTGGAGTTGGTGGAACCCACCACCTGGCCCATTTTCAGGCCGCCCCCGCTGACCAGCACGCTCATGGCCTGGGGCCAGTGGTCCCTTCCAGGCCTGCCGTTCACCTGTTCCAGCTTCGGGGTGCGCCCGAATTCGCCCGTGACCACCAGCAGCACACGCCGGTCGAGGCCCCGGTCGTGGAGGTCGTCGATCAGGGCGGTCACCGCCTGATCGAGCAACGGGAATCGCCAGCGGCTGTCCTCGAAAATATGACAATTCACAGCGTGGCTATCCCAGTTGTAGGTCACATTCTTGGGCCATTCCCGGCCAAGCACATTGGGGCTTTCCATGGTGAGCGTGACAAACCGCGCCCCGGCCTCCACCAGCCGCCGGGCCAGCAGGGCGCGCTGCCCGTAGGCGTGCCAGCCGTAGCGGGCGCGCGTCTTTTCGGTCTCGCGGTTCAGTTCAAAGGCCTGCCTGGCCCGGGGAGAGTTCAGCAATTCCAAGGCCCTGTCCCGGAAAACCTCCGGGCCATCGAGCCGGGCCAGGGTGGCCGGATTGACAGCGATCTCCTTCAGCAGGTCCAGACGTTCGGCGAGGGTGGCGGGTTGCACCACCCGTTCCCCCAGGTTCTTCACCGCGAAATCGTTGCGGCTAGGGTCGCCATAGGCCACAAACGGATGGGTGGCCCTGCCCAGGTAGGCCGAGCCGAGGCTGAAGGTGTCGATCTGTTGGCGGCCACCGTCGGTCAGCAGGGTGTAGCCGGGTATGCCGGGCGTGGTGTCACCAATTTCCTTGTAAATCATCGAGCCCATGGCCGGGTAATCCGTGACAAACCCGGTCGGCTCACGCGGGTCGCGGCCAGTCATGAACTTCTTGTGACCACCCCCGTGGTCGGCGAACTTGTGGGAGATGGACCGGATCAGGCTGAACCGGTGCGCTCGGGCGGCGTGTTGCGGCAGCAACTCGCACACCTCGATGCCAGGAACGGTGGTTTTGACCGGTTTGAACTCGCCCCGGTATTCGGCCGGCGCATCCGGCTTCATGTCGAAGGTGTCGATGTGGGCAGGGCCACCCGGCAGCCAGACGAAAATGACAGCCGGCTCCTCCCCCTTGACCAGAGTTTCCGCCCTGCCGGGAAGCCGGGTCAAACCGGTCCCCGCCAGGGCCAAGGACCCCAAACGCAACAGGGCACGGCGGTCCGGGCCGGAGCAGCTGCCTTGGGCCAAGGATGGCTTACGCATGCAAGCACCTGACTGGCAATGACTTACAATTTGGCCCCTTGGGCCCCGGGAAGGCAACTGAAGTGTACCCCACCCCCTTGCTGAATTCCAGCCAAAGCCCTTGCCCGCAAGGGGTTTCACCTTGCCGCCCCTCCGCCCTATTGGGTATCCGAAGGGGTTGGGGATGGTGTTTTGGTGGATCTGGCCTGATTTGGGCCCCCGGGGACTTCGTTTCATGGCCGCAAAAGCCCAGTTTTGCTCGGTGGTGGCGCCCTTCCGCAACGGGGCCGCCTGGCTGGCCGATTACGCGGAAGAATGCCTGGGCATGCTGGAGTCCCATTTCCGGGACCATGAACTGATCCTGGTGGATGATGGGTCGACCGATGGATCGGCCGCGGCGGTGCAACCGTTGCTGGACAAGCATTCCCGATTGCGACTGATCCGCCTCACACGGGCTCACGGTCGTGACATCGCCTTTGCGGCGGGTCTCGACTCGGCCATCGGTGAAGTGGTGGTGCTGGCCTCACCTGAATCGGATCCGGTGGGAGTGATTCCAGAACTGGCCGCCGCCGCCAACCTCCATGGCCTGGCCACCGGCGTGGCGGACACCCGGCCGGGGGAGTCGATTCCGCGGCGGGCCGCCCGCAAGCTGTTCCAGAATTTGTCACACCGCTGGTTCGGAATGGGATTGCCGGACGGGGCCACGCGCCTTCAGGCCATGAATCGGCAGGTGGCCGGTTCCGCCATTCGCGCCCGTGGCACGGTTCCGGTTTTTCCGGTGCTGCCCTCGGTGGGGGGGGTCACAGGCGCCACGGTGCGCTATCGGCCGGTATCCCGGCCCGGAGCCCATGTGCCAAGGTCCTGGTCCGAACCGATCGACCGCGCCCTGGCGCTTCTGGTGCTCAATTCGCACTCGCCCCTGCGCCTGGCGGGATGGATGGGGCTTGCCGGCGCGGCCCTGAACCTGATGGTCATGGTCTATGTGGTGGTGGTCAACCTGGTGAAGCACGATGTGGCCCCCGGCTGGACCACGCTGTCGCTGCAGATGTCGCTGATGTTTTTCCTGGTGTTCCTGGTGCAGGCCGTGTTGGGGGAATATGTCGGGCGCATCCTTGAACTTTCCCGGGACCGCAATATTTATCAGATATTGGAGGAGCGGAATGGAGGTTCCTTGCGGCTCTCGCAGGAGCGCAATGTCCTCGAAAAATCCGCATGAATTGCCAATTTACACATTTTCCTGAAAGGTCGCGGATTTTATGGACATCAAGAAGGATTTGAGCCGCCTGGATCCCACCAAGAAGGTGTTCAGCCTGTTCGAGGAGTTCAAGGCCTTCGCCTTCAAGGGGAACGTCATCGACCTGGCGGTCGGCGTCATCATCGGCGGGGCGTTCGGCAAGATCGTTGACGCCCTGGTGAAAAGCATCATCATGCCCCTGGTGGGCGCCGTCATGCCGGGCGACCAGAGCTATGCCGATTGGAGCTTCACGCTCAACGGCTCGAAGGTGCCCTACGGCCAGTTCCTGGCCGAGCTGGTCAATTTCCTGATCGTCGCGTTCGCGATCTTCATCTTCATCGTCAAGTTCCTCGGCTGGGTGATGGCCACCAAGAAACAGGAGGCCGCGGCGCCGCCTCCCCCCACCAAGGACCAGGAGTTGCTTACCGAGATCCGCGACCTGCTCAAGTCGCGCCCGGTTTGACGCATCAACCCGTCGG
>CAWUOE010000036.1:0-14958 GCA_963923355.1 uncultured Gemmataceae bacterium
TGGAGGCCGCACCTCCAGTGGATGAACTGGTTCCTGAAGTCGAGCTGCCAGAAGAACTCCCTGAGGAACTGCTGGAAGAGGCTGTGCTGTCCTCGGTGGCCGTGTCATCGCTGGGCGGGGGGACTCCGTCCATGAGGCTGCCCTGAAGCGTGGGATCCAACACCAGTTGAGAAACGGATACAAGGCTCCGTTTGGGCTCGCTCTTGTGAAATGAACGGGCTGTCACCTTCATGAGGCCTGCCAAGTTGCCGAAGGATTCGCAGGTAACCTCCCACTGATACCCCGGACAGGCTGACTCATCGCCCGAGGCGGATTCCAAAGCCAAAACCCCCGCGGCGGCCTCAGCCAGTCGGGCTTCGGCGATTCTCAAGGCTTGGCCACGTTGACGGGCGTTTTCGCCATTGCGCTGGCCCATGTCCAAAAGGCCGTAAATGGCAATCACGGAAAGAAAAAAGATGGCGGTGGAAACAATCACCTCCAGCAGGCTCAACCCCTTCCTTTTTTGGCGGGCTTCAAGACGCATGACACGCCCTTCCCTTTTGCAATCAGGAATTGAGACGCTTGACGCTGGTAGTTCCGGTAAGGCTCCGCAATGTGACCGAAAGAGGCAAACAGTTGGGGCTGCTGAAAATGATTTCAACAGTCCTGTCGGCCGTTCCATCGGGCCTGAAAATGGCAACCGTGGACCACAGGTCTGCGGGAACCTCTCCTTCCTTCAGCGATTCCGCAACCTGGCCATCATCACCCAGGGAAATGGATTTGCCATCCAGAACCACCCTCAACCCTATGTCGGGAGGCAAAACACCCTCCCTTGACGGGAATTCACGGGGGGTTGAGCCGGACCAGTACTCGCCATCATCCGGGGCGAACCGGTAATTACCACGACCCGGAACCACGGAGAACCGGTAAGCCCTTCCCTGATCGATGGCATGGACCCTGGCTTCAGCCAAAGAACCACGCACACCGTCCGTGGCGGCCAGCAACTTTTCACCTTTGTAAAAATTCTTGACCGACGGGGCGGCTATGGCCATGACCACCACGATCATTCCCAAGACCAAAATGATTTCCAACAAGGTGAAAGCACGGCGGGCTGCCAAGCCCTTACGGCCCAGCAACCCAATCCGTGCAGACCCTGGCTGGAAATGAACCATGGTCAGTTCTTTGCCTCCAAGACTTTCTGCCCACGCATGGTGTAGACCCGGACGTAATCGTCAGCCCCATCTTGGGGAGCCTCGAACTGATACTGTTGCTTCCACGGGTCGAGCAAGTTTTCAGGGCGAAGGCTGCCAATGTTTACCAGCTCCTGGAGGTTGCCGGGCCATTCGCCATTGCGAATCTTGTAGTCGAGGAGGGCCTTTTTGATAGTGGCGGCATTCATGACCGCCGAATCTTCCCTGGCCCTTTCCAGGTAGGACATCACACCTACGGCCATGCCGGCAAGCATCACGATGATGGCTACAACCACCAACACTTCCAAAAGGGTGAACCCGGAACGCTTGCTGTGAGAGTTTCGAGGGGTGATAGCCCAGGAGGCTCGTCGATTGGCGGGGCTCAAACGCATTGGTCTCTCCACATTCGGAAAAAAGTCAAAAGGCACCAAGAATTCAGGCCAGAGAATCTGGCTAGGTAGGCATGCCTAATTATTAAACACAAATTATTAGAACCGAGTGAATCTACTCGATCACACTGCTCATGCGGAAGATCGGTAGTAGCAGCCCCACCACCACCAGTAACACCATTCCCGCCATTACCATCAACATCAAGGGTTCCAGCAGTCGCACAAACAGATCCAACTCCCTGGAAGTTCTTTTCTCCAAATTATTGGCAACATCCACCAACACTTTTTCTAGCTGATTACTCTCTTCACCAATTGAAACAATTTCAACTATATCTCTTGGAAAATATTGACATTCGACAAAAGGCTTTGCTAGCGAGTCACCACCCTTGACATTTTCAGCAGATTTATCAATAGCTTCAGCAAGCACCCGATTTCCCGTAGAGTCTTTTGCAATACGAAGAGCTTGCAGAAGTGGAATGCCGTTGGAGAGCATGGTTCCCAAAATGCGGGTGAACCTTGCAAGGGCCAAGCTCAGAAAAATTCGGCCTGCACCCGGAATGGCCAGGCGAAATCTGTCGAGTTGATACCTGCCCTTTTCAGATGCCGCCCATCCAAGGAAGGCGCTGATTCCAAAAAAGAGAATGAGCAAAAAAGGAACGAAGAAAAATGGGTTGATCAGGGTGTTGCTGACAGCCAGCAGGCCCGTGGTCAACGCGGGCATCTGTCCCTTTTCCTTCAACCTGTCAAAAATGGTTTCAAATTTTGGAACAAAAAAGACCAGAAGAACAATGAGTATGACACCACCCAGACCACCCAAGACCATGGGGTATGCCATGGCCCCGACCACCTTGGATTTCATGTCCTCCTGATGCTCGGTGAAATCGGCGATGCGGCGTAGAACGTCCTCCAGGAAACCGCCTTCCTGACCTGCCAACACCATGCTGACAGCCAACTCGCTGAACACCTTGGGATGTGCTCCCATGGCTTGCGAGAGGCCTGTTCCCTCCGCCACCTTCCCACGAACATCCTTCAAAATCGCATTCAAGGCTGGGTTGGAGGCCTGACGTTCCAGGATTTCCATGGACCGCAGCAGCGGCACACCTGACTGCAGCAAGTCGGCAAGTTGCCCGTAAAAAGCGGCAAGGGTACGAGCCTTGATTCGGGCACCACCCTCGGTGGCACTCTTTTTTTGTTCGATCTTCAGCGGCAAAAGTCCGCGAGCGTCGAGTTGGGCAAGAGCCTCCCGCTCGGAATTGGCAGTCAAAACGCCGGATTGGCGCTGCGCCCCGGCCAAGGCGGTGTAGCTGAAATCAGGCACCAGCCATCCTCCCGCCCCTTAAAAACTCAGAGCACCACGTCCCCAGCCGTGACCCGGTTGACCTCATCCAAGGAAGTCATGCCCGCGAGGACCTTCCGCCAGCCATCTTGCCTCAGGGTGATCATCCCCTCCTTAAGGGCCACCTCGCGAATTCGCATGGAATTCTCGCGCTGGATGATCATTTCCCGCAGTGGATCCGAAGCAACCAAAAGCTCAAAGATACCCAGCCGCCCCCGATAACCGGATTGGCGGCACGCCCGGCAGCCGGCACCCTTTTTCAAAACGATCCGCCCACCTGCCCCCGGAAAATCAGGGGGGACATCCTTCGGGTCCGGCTCATAATCCACCAAGCAATCCTGGCATATTTTCCGGACCAGGCGCTGCGCCAGAACACCTTCCACGGTACTGGACACCAAGAACGGCTCGATCCCCATGTCGATCAGACGGGTGAAAGCGCTGGGAGCATCGTTGGTGTGGAGCGTGCTGAACACCATGTGGCCGGTGAGCGACGCCTGAATGGCACTCTCGGAGGTTTCCAAGTCGCGCATTTCACCGATGAGCACCACATCCGGGTCGTGGCGCAAGATGCTTCGCAGGGCGGCCGCAAAGGTGAGACCGATTTTCGCATGGGTTTGAATTTGGCTGATACCTGGTTGCTGGTATTCAACCGGGTCCTCGACGGTGATGATCTTGGTGGTGTCGTCCTTGATTTCATTGAGGGCGCTGTAAAGCGTGGTGGATTTGCCCGAACCGGTGGGACCGGTCACTAGGACAATGCCGTGGGGGCGGTCGATGATCTGCTTGAAAAGCTTGTAGGTGTCGGGCAGCATTCCCACGCTGGTCAGATTGAAGACCATGCGTCCCTTGTCCAGCAAACGCATGCAGATGCCTTCGCCGTGGACCATGGGGATGATGCTGACGCGGACATCGATTTCCCTGCCCTGGACCCGCATCTTGATGCGGCCGTCCTGCGGAAGGCGCTTTTCAGCAATATTGAGCCTCGCCATGATTTTCAGGCGGCTGATGATGGCCGCCTGAAAACGGCTGATTTCCGGGGGAAAATTCTGGGTCTGGAGCAGGCCATCAATGCGGTACCGGATGCGAAGACCCGCCTCCTCGCATTCGATGTGGATGTCACTTGCCCGTTCGTTGGCAGCCTCGATCAGAATCTCGTTCACCAACTTGACAACCGAAGCCTCCTGGGCCATTTTTGCCGCTTCGGAGTCATCGGCCTCCAACCCCTCGAGCAGTTCTACTTCCTCGTCGCCCTTCTCGCGCACCAGGGCGCTAACGGTCTCGCCACCGACACCGAAATGCGCCTTGATGAGCCTTTGGATTTCACGCGTGCTGGCAAGGACCGGGTGGATGTGGAAGCCGGTAAGGGTGTGTAGCTCATCCAACGAATACAGGTCGTAAGGATTGCCTGTTGCCACCGTGAGGTTTGAGCCGTTTTTCTCCAGCGGAACCAGTTGCCGGCGGTGTACCACCTTGGCGGGAATGGATTGAAGAACATCCTCAGGTATGGCCCGATCTGTCAGATCCACCAGTTCCAGCCCGAATTCTTCGGAAAGGGCCTGTAGCAGTTCGGGCTCCTTGGCAAACCCTTTTTCAAGAATGACCTCATGTGGAGGCTTGCCGCCGGATGAGGAGATTGCCTCCTCAACCTTGGACAATTCCCCCTCTGAAAAGCATCCCTTTTTTGCCAAGCGCCTGGCTAATTGCATCTGGGCCAAGCTCCATCCACTACGGAACAAACTCCAGGCTCACCCAATTGGGAGGCCAGAAAAGCATAAAGCTATTCCCTGTATTTAGCCTAGACTAACGACCCAAACCAACGCAAAGGCATGGGAAAGCTTTAATAATTACCGTCAGCGGGACGTTTGTACCGGCCTTGCAGATCAATCCGCAATCGAAAGTGTGGACCTGTAAGCGGGATTTGCAGGAATCCTGATCAGGCCGCCTCCTCAGCGCCTGCTGCACCCTCATGATTTTCCACCATTACGGCCAATTCCGTGAGCTTGGCGGCAGTCAAGCCAATCCGCTCGAAACACTCGGCCACCACGCTGTTGGTGGATGTAAACAGGCAAATCAACAAATCCATGGGCCGGATGCGCCTGCGCCCGGCCATTTTGCACCGCTGCCAGGATTCCCGCAAAAGCCTCAACACGCTGTCCGAGAGGAATTCCCGGTGCAACGTGAGAAAATGCCTGTCATTACCCGGTTGCTGAAACAATTCCTGAAATTGCGCCAACAAGCCTGGAATATCCGCCTGGAGCTTTCTGCCCCACTCGCGCACTGAGGAATCCGGCACCGCCAAAAGGCCCATGAAAATATGGGGGCTCCTGAGATTGTCCCAAGAGGTGGTATTCGCCATTTCCAAAGCCGCCTTCAGCACCTTCCTCGAGGTGGTGGAGAAGAGGTTCAACTGCAGGGGTCCACCTGGCAGAAAAACATCTTCAGGAAGGTGACGGGCTGAGCTCATGGTGATTTCCAGTCCATCCATGACGATTACTTCGATTGAACCGGGGCATTATGCCCCGGCGCCTGATTTCCCGCAAGCTTGGAGTTCAGCTGATTTTCAGCTGTTTTTACCAGAGATCCAGATTCCATTCCCACGGATTGGCATGGCTGGCAGTCCGGGCCAAGCGGGGGGTTTTGGACAAGAAAATTTCGCGCCAAGCATCCCCCTTCCCGTGCAAAAAAGGGACCAAGGTACCTTTACGCCAATTTTTTACAGCCTTGGCGCACAGTGCCGCCATGTGGAGGGGGGCACCTGCGAATATCCAAGGGGATGGGACATGGCGCCAAAACAACCTCTCCTCATTGCGTGACTGCATCCTCAACAGGTCCGGCCGGGGCCTCCGACCGTAGCTCGAAGAAACGCGGTGGTACACCAGGCTTGAAGGTTCGTGCCAAACCCGCCAGCCCTTTTTGTTGAGGCGTAAGGAAAGATCAACGTCCTCGAAATATGCCCCAAAAGACTCATCCAAAAAGCCAACCTCTTCCAATGCCACTCGGCGATAAAACGCGCTGGAAGCACTGGCACCCAAAACCCAGCGCCCACCCTTGGTCGCAGCCGACTTGTGTGGTTTTCCATGCCCTCTTTTCCCGACCACTCCGGCCAAGGTGAATCGGTCCCCTGCGCTATCCAATTCTCCGGAAAGCCCACCCTCCTTCAGCACCAGGGGGGCAACCGCACCCACGCGGGGGTCGGTAAAAGCACCCAAGGCTTTCTGGGCCCAGTCACCGGTCACCCTGGCATCATCATTCAACAACTGAATCACAGGCCGATCCGAGCTTCGCATACCCAGATTGGCTGCCCGTGCAAATCCGCCAGGCTGATCATTCCTAATCACCCGGACCCCGGCAAAGCTGCTGGCACTTCTGGAAACCGCGCAATCCTCGGAACCATCGTCCACCACGATGATTTGGCAGGCACTTCCACCCCAGTGGAGCAAGGATTCCAGACAGATTTTCAAGCATTCGACTTGGCTATGGGATGGAATCACCACCGCAAGATCTGCGGGGGTGAACAGTCCACCTTCAGGAGAATCAGGCGGCACGAGCGTCCTCGCGAAGGTAGGGGCTGGGCGAGGCCGCCAAAAGGGCCTCCAGGGCCCTGCGCGATTCCTGGATTTTTCCGGCAGCGATAAGCCTGCAAATTTTCAATCGCTCCGTTAGCCCCGCTCGCCGCCCCGGGTCCCTTGTGAGAGTAGCTTGTGCCCAAGCTTCCGCCCGCATGATCCAAAAGAGGACCCGCTTTTGCCAGGATGGCCAGTGTTTATGAGCGAATAACATCAACGCATGGCGCGTGACGGTTTGCAAATGCTGGGGAACTTTTCGCCTGTGGAGGGGGGCATGATGGGTCAGGCAAACGGCAGGCTCGTGCCAAACTTGCCAACCACTTTTCCAGGCTCGCAGGCAGAGGTCGACATCCTCGTAGTAAAGGAAAAAATCACCGTCCAGCCCGCCAACATCCTCCAAACAGGTGCGACGGACCATGATGCAGCAACCACTGGTCCATGGAACCGTCTTACGCCCCTGTGTGCCCATGTGGTACTTGCGCACAGAGCGCGGTAACAGCCTTCGCCAGAGCGTTCCAAAAAGGGTAGGAAACGGCCCGGTGGACCGCTGTTGAGTCCCTTCCGGATTGAGCAAACCCAGCCCGACAATGCCAGCCCGGGGCTCTTCCCCAGCGAGGCGTTCAGCCGCCGATAAAGCGGCTTCCAAAAAACCTGGCAGAGCGGTCATATCCGGGTTGAGCAACAGGACCCATTCCCCCCGACTGAGTCGCACGCCCTCATTCACAGCCCGGGCAAATCCCTGGTTCGCTCCCCACCTGCGGATGGAGACGCCTTCTTTCCTTCGCAATTCACTTATTTTTCGATGGGGGCCGGAGTGATTGTCCACAATCACCACTTCCGCCAACCCCGACCGAACCAATCGACCTTGGGAAAGGCGCTTGGTGAGAAGAATAGTTTGGTCCCACTGACGATAATTGACCAAAACCACGCTCAGTTTTGGATGGTCGGCTTTTGGGAATGCGGGAGATGGAAATTCGGAGCTAGCGGATAAGTCCCGGTCGAGGAAAACCATTTCCCCGGAGAAGATCGCTTCATTTGAGCCCAGGCCATCCATGCCTAGAACCCCTTGATTTGGCCAAAGGCCCGGGCGTCCTGCCCTTTTGCACCATTTGGCTTCTACCAAAAGATTAACCCCGCCAAAGCTGGCGGGGCAATCTCGTCTTCTCAAAGAAGGTTATTCGGTTGGTTGGCAGAAATATCAGGCTTTTTTGTCGGAGCTGCAAGTCTTTTCGCCCGAGCAGCAACCTTTTGCCATCAAACGCTTCTGCTCCTTGCGAGTCCTGCGCAATTTCTTCTTGCGGATCGCACCAGCCCAGTTAGCGCCCATATCTAAATACTCCATAATCAATCAGGATATATAAAAAACTTAACGACTTATTCCTCAACACCTTTGGCCAAGCATAGGGATTTTCCGCATACTGATCCAAGGCCAGATTAGGTCTTTCAGTTCATTCATGCTCAACCATCAGGATACCTGAACGGTGGGATGGTTCCTCCTCGCCACATTCACATTCACGCTGTTCCAAAGCGCCCTGCTGCTCTTTTGGGTACAGCCGATGGTTGGAAAGATCCTGTTGCCGTACCTGGGTGGGACTCCGGCGGTCTGGAACACCTGCATGGTGTTTTTCCAAGCGCTTTTATTGGGCGGATATTCCTACGCACACCTGCTCTCCCGGTTCCCCAGCAAAACGCAATTCAGAATTCACTTCATCCTTTTGGTGGCTGGATTCATCCCCCTGGCGGCCCTGCGCTTTCAAGTTGAACCATTGACCCAATCTGTATTGCCAACACCAACCGAATCCAATCCCATCCCCTGGCTATTGACAGTGTTGCTACTCAGCGCGGGTCTGCCCTTCTTCGCTGTCAGCACAACGGCACCGCTACTTCAGCGATGGTTTTCCAGGACCAATCACCCCCAAGCAAAAGATCCATATTTTCTCTATGCAGCCAGCAACGTGGGTAGCATGCTCACCCTGCTGTGCTACCCACTGGTCCTTGAACCCTCCTTGACCATCGGACAACAAGGAATTGGCTGGATATTTGGTTATCTCCTCTTCACTGGCTTGGTTTTTCTTTGCGGCTGGTTGGCCGAGAAAAATCAGGGGACCAGTGAATCGTTCGGCGAGCCCACAGAAATCAGCCAGGAAGCAGCTCCCTCGCTGGGAATGCAATTGGGTTGGGTGGCACTGGCATTCATCCCCAGCAGCCTGATGATTGGGACAACCACCCACCTCACCACCGACATCGCACCCATGCCGCTTTTGTGGATCCTGCCCCTAGCGTTGTACTTATTGAGTTTTATTCTGGTTTTTTCATCCATTCCGCGATGGGTTTACCCGACTGCCCTTTTGGGACTACCGCTCCTCGCGAGTCTGGCAGTTTCAGGTTTTGCCGATATCTTTCAGGCCAACAACTGGGACGACTTTGCCAAACGATTGGCCAAGTCAGCGGCGATGCCAACCCAACTGAATGTTGCCGAAATAGTGTTGTTTTTGGCCATCGCCTTGGGCACCATTTTTCTTGGTCGTAATTCCAATCGCCAACACGCCCTGATGATTTTGCTGGTTCCGATTTTTTTGCTGCTGGTCGTGTTTCTTCCCAACATCCGCGAAAAAATGTTTGTCAACGAATTCGAAGCCATTCTCCTCCACCTGGCTTTGATGTTCGCTGTCAGCATGGTTTGCCATGGCGAACTGGCCAAATCCCGTCCCGCACCGCGGTTTCTTACGGGATTTTATTTGGCCATGTCGGTGGGTGGAGTCTTGGGAGGCCTCTTCAACACCGTTGTGGCCCCGCTGATTTTCAACCGATTTGTCGAATATCCCCTGGTGGCCACCTTGGCCTGCCTTATCATTCCGGGTTTCACGGTATCCCAAAAATGGCTGCCCGGGCGTATTGCCCTGCAGTGTTTGGTTTTTCTGACCGGGTTGTTGGTGGCGTTGGTTTTGGCCATCCAGGCCTTTCTACCCCATGACAGGGTGCGGCAAATCCTACCGCCCGGTGGGGTCACCGGGCTGCTTTTCCGGTGGCTGGAGCCCGCTTTGCAGAGCCCGCCTTTGGTCCAGGAAAGGAATTTTTTCGGGGCCTTCCGGATCGAGGACATCCGTTACACACATCATTATTTCGAGCCCTTGAGCGGCACCTATATTCCCCAGCCCCGCCGCTACCATCGGATGCTGCACGGCACAACCAACCACGGCATGCAAATCATCGATCCCCCGGAATTACGACGCGATCCCATCACCTACTTCCAAAGGTCTGGCGCCATCGGCCAGATCTTCCGTGAGTTGACCAACCGATCCTTGGAAAAAAACCGGGCTCCACGGGTTGCCATTCTCGGTGTGGGAACAGGTACTCTGGCCAGTTACGCGGAAAAGGACTGGGCTTTGACTCTCTTTGAAATCGACCCTGCCATGGTTCGATACGCCAGTCAAACCGACCAATATTTCACTTACCTGACTGATGCCCGTAACCGGGGAGCCACTGTGGAGGTGAAATTGGGGGATGGCCGAAAGGGAATCGAAACCCACGATACCGCTGCCGGCAAATTCGACATCCTGTTCATGGACGCTTTTGCATCTGATTCCGTGCCCGTTCACCTTTTGACCCGCGAGGCATTCCAAGTTTACTTCGACAAACTGGAGGAGGATGGGATGGTGGTGGTCAACATCGCCAACCGTTATCTCGATTTTGAACCGGTACTTTCGAATTTGGCCCGGTCAGAAAATTGGCGAATCTTGATCCAGCGAGGTCAAATGGTAGCCGGCCAAGACAAATATGGAACCTCCTGGGTTGTGATCAGCAGAAACGGCAAAGCTCTGGATCGCCTCGCAGCAACGAGCCAATCATTCGAGACCAATGACAACGAGGAATGGGTCGAATCCTGGCAGGAAGGCAGCCCGAAACCGCAGCTAGGGGTTTGGACCGACAGTTATTCCAACATTGTGCAAATCCTGAATTGGGGCAAAGAGTAATCGAATCATGACCAGAAACAATCGGACCACAACGCCTGCAGGTTTTTCCCCAGCCTGGGAAAACGGCAGCATTCTCCCCATTTTTGCGGCGACCATATTCACCTCGGCGACCATCCTTTTTCTGGTCCAACCCATGGTGGGCAAAATCCTTTTGCCGTATCTGGGTGGAACGCCAGCGGTCTGGAACACATGCATGCTGTTTTTCCAGGCCCTGCTGTTAGCCGGCTACTCTTACTCCCACTGGTCCACCAGCCGCCTTTCTCCGCAGACGCAAGTCAAAGTTCACATGGCGGTCCTGGGCCTGGCCCTTTTGGTGCTTCTGCTTTTGCGATTTGACATAGAGCCTTTGGCCAAGGGAATTTTATCTCCGCCTACCGAGCGCAATCCCATTCCCTGGTTGCTGACCGTCCTCCTCCTGGCTGCGGGGCTTCCATTTTTCGCCGTAAGCACCAGCGCCCCACTGATCCAACGATGGTTTTCCAAAACTCCCCATCCCCAGGCCCAGGACCCCTACTTCCTTTACGCGGCCAGCAACCTGGGAAGCATGCTGGCCCTGGTGGGTTACCCCTTTGTGGTTGAACCCAACCTGACCCTGGAGGCCCAACGGTGGGTTTGGCTGGCCGGTTTCACTCTCCTTGCCGGCCTGACCATCGCATGCGGTTACACGATGCTGAAGTTTGCAGGCACTGCACCCGAATCCACCAACACGGCTGAAGCAAAGGAATCAACCGATGGGGACGCCCCCCAGCTCACATGGGGCCAACGTTTGCGCTGGGTGATGCTCGCTGCTGTTCCAAGCAGCCTCATGCTGGGCGCAACCACTTACATGACCACGGATATTGCGGCGATTCCCCTTCTTTGGATCCCTCCGTTGGCCTTGTATTTGCTCAGCTTTATTTTGGTTTTCTCGAGGATGCCATCCTTTGTGGTCTCGGCCTTCAACATCCTGCTGCCTTTGACCGCCATGCTGTTGATTTTCATGCTGGTCACGGGAATACGGCCTCCCAATATCCTGTTGTCCATTGGAGTCCACCTTCTGGTTTTGTTTGTGGCGGCCATGGCCTGCCACGGCCTGCTGGCCCGCGAGCGACCAGCACCCAGGTATCTGACCGAGTTCTATCTGTGGATGTCGGCAGGTGGTGTTTTGGGCGGCATTTTCAACGGCTTGATTGCCCCCCTGGCCTTCTACGGCCTTGCGGAATACCCGATCGCCCTGCTTGCGGCATGCGCCCTCTGCTCCGCCACAGGAAGCCAGGTTGCAGAAACCGCCGGTACCCGAAGGGCCGAATGGGGTCTGGTTATCCTTTCCCTTGTGGGAAGCCTGATTCTTTTCTGGCTGAGAAGTCTGGATGTGGAAATCCCCAGTTACTCCATCTGGAGTGAGTACTACCTCTTCGGGGCGGTGGTGGCTGGAATACTGGCCTGGCTGGCGGTAGCCCACCTCTCTGGCCAGCTTCAATTCGCAACCATGATGGATCTGATGCTGCCCCTGTGCATCGGAGTATTGGTTCTGGGTCTTTTGACCGGCACCTTCTCCGACATGCTTTTCACCAGCCTTAAAACCAAAATCGCCGACAAATTCGGACTATCCTTCAGCCAGGTTCAATCCATTTTGGCACTGGGTGTGCCGCTCATCATCTGTTTCACCTTTGTGGACCGGCCAATCCGGCTCGCATTGGGTGCCGGTGCGGTCATCCTCGCATCCACCCTGTACCATTCCCACGATTCCGGCATGATCACGCAGAGACGCGGATTTTTCGGGGTGCTCCAGGTGGAAAGCCGTCGGGAAGATGGAATGGCTGCCAGAAGGCTTGAACACGGCACCACCCTCCACGGCATGCAATTCATGGAAACCGGGTGGATGGATGAACCCTTGACCTACTACCACCGGTCCGGCCCCATCGGTCAGATTGTGAAGCAGTGCTTTGACGGCAAAGTCAAAGACACCGGTCCGGATGGAAAACCCATAGAGCGGTTACCCCGTTTGGGAGTCATCGGGTTGGGTACCGGCAGCATGGCTGCCTATGCCAAGCCTGACCAGGAAATGACTTTTTTTGACATCGATCCCATGGTGCGGTCATTCAGTTTCGATGGCTCCAACCTTTATTTCGGGTACGTAGCCAGTGCCAAGAACCGCGGGGCAAAAATGGACATCCGGATGGGGGATGCCCGAATCCGCATGTCCAAGGAACCGGACGGCCATTACGACCTAATCGTGGTGGATGCATTCAGTTCGGATGCCATTCCAGTGCACCTGATCACCCTCGAGGCATTGCGGATCTACATCAACAAGCTGACGCCTCAAGGCATCGTGGCGTTCCATGTTTCCAACAGGTATCTCGACCTGGTTCCCGTATTGGCCAACCTGGCTGAAAAGGAAGGTTTGGAGATCCGCTACAACAGCGATAACCGGGAAAACTGGTCAGGAAAAACAGCTTCAAGCTGGGTGGCCCTTTCCAAATCCAAGGAAGCCATGGCACCGCTTGATTCCGAAAAAATGCTCCCGGACATGGTGAACAACATCCACCTTGGCCTACTGGGGCTTCCCTCTTTTGCCAGCCTGACACCTGGCACAGGCCGTGGGTTGGCGTACTCCCAAGAGGCTCTGCGAAATCATGTGAGCGCTGAGGAGGGAGTGAAGGCGCAATTGGCAGAATTAGGTAATCCCGAGGTGAAAACACCTGAATTTAAGGCCAAGGAGAATGCCATATTGGACAAGCGTGTCCAAGAAGTTCTGGTTAGCGACCAGAACAACGACATCCGCACGATGGCATTAGTCCAAAGTCGTTTTTTGGAGAATCCGGATGTGATGGCCCAACCGGGCGGCGGATTTTCAGCCATGGCTTTGATGCTGGCTGGGGCAACCCAAAAACTGCAGGCGCCCCCACCTTGGACCACTCCAGAAACCAAAAAGACCGTCGGATTGTGGACGGATGACTACTCCAACCTTCTGGCCACCTGGAACCGGTAAACACCGGTCACCAGGAAACCACTTTCCCCAGATTTTGTTCCCGCGCGAGGTCGTGGACCACTTTGGCACAGGCAACATCCTGGATTGCCAGACCGTGGGATTTGAACAGGGTGATTTGTTGGGGGCTTTCCCTGCCAGGATAACGGCCCACCATCAGGGGGCCCAAATCCCGGATGGCGGCCCAATGGATCAACTTGTCCTCGAGAGGTTTTTCGAGGTCGCCCGATTCCATTTTTGCCTGATCCCGGTGATCCACCACAATCAAGTCACAACGGCAGACCGCACCTGATGTAAGTTCCGCCCTTCCGAGGTAGTTGGAGCCAACGGCATTGATATGTTGCCCCGGTTCCAGCCAATCCGCCTCCACAAAAGGGTCCGGGGATGAGGTGGCGGTGACCAGGATGTTCATGCCCCGGATAGCGTCCCGGGGTTGGGCCTGAACCTCGATCGGAATGGTAAATCCTTCCTGCTTTAATTCCGCAGCTAGGGCCGAGGCCCTGTCCATGGATCTGCTCCACAGCCGGACCAGGCGCAGGGGACGCACCAAAGAAATGGCTTGGATCTGGGTTTTGGCCTGTTTTCCCGCTCCCAAGACACCCAGGGAGTTGGCATCGGCACGAGCAAGCAAGCGGGTAGCTACCGCGGAAGCCGCCCCGGTACGAATCCTGCCCAAATGATCCGCCTGCAATAGCGCCAGAAGTCGGCCTGTTTTTCCGTCGAACAAAGTCACCAGAAACTGGGCGGGATTTTTCCGGCTGGTGCTGTAAACCTTAGCCCCCATGGCAGAAGCGGTTTTGTGGGAGGCTCCCATCACATGGATTTGCGCGTGGTCCGTCACAGCCCTGCCGCGCGGGATGTTGGAGGCCTCTTCCAGACCAAGCTTTTTGAAGGCTCCCTCCACCGCAAGGATGGCACGGTCCATCGAAAGGAGGCGGACCACCTCCTCCTCATTGATGAGCAAGGTTTCCATGGTGGGCCTTTCGGTGATGGGTGGATGTCGTTTCAGGAACGAAGCCAGGCTTCCAAGGCGTCCAAACCCTGGTCCAACTCCTTCAAACCGGCAGCGAAACTGAGCCGGGCATGGCCCGGAGCGCCAAAGGCTGAACCAGGAACCAGGCACACGTGGCCATCATTCAAGGCGCCGTCACAGAAATCCTGGTCCGTCGCGATTTTGCGTCCAGCGATGTCCCGCCCCAGGGCCCCTTGAACATCAAAAAACGCATAGAACGCACCACCCGGAACAGGGCAGCGGAGGCCGGGCATCCGGTTGAGTCGTGCCACAACATGGTCACGCCTCACCTGGAATTCTTTGCGCATCTCCTCCACGCACGCCTGGTCCATGGTGATGGCTGTGACCGCGGCAGCCTGGCTGACACTGGAGGGGCAACTGGTTTCCTGGCTTTGAATATTTCCCATCGCGGCGATGATGGGCTTCGGTCCGACAGCCCACCCGATCCGCCACCCAGTCATCGAGTAGGTTTTGCTCACGCCACTGATAGTGATGGTGCGCTTGGGCAGATCTGGATGCAATGTGGCAAAACATGTGGACACGC
>CAWUOE010000037.1:0-14548 GCA_963923355.1 uncultured Gemmataceae bacterium
ACCTGTGCCGGAATCGTTTGTGGAAATCAGGGTGGCCGCTGCGACGGGAATGATCAGCATTCAATCCGGGGTCGAAGGGCTAACCTTGGTGGTTTGGGGAAATGCGGACCTGCCGCTTCTGGAGAAGACAGGCCAACTTGCCGCGCGCCTGGCTAGGCTTGCAGAGGGTGTGGTTTTGGCGGCTGGAAAAAAGTGGGATGTTGCCGGTTGGGAGGAAGCCGGTTTCCCTTTGCAGGGTTCTTAGGGAGCCTTTACAGCGGTGGAGTGTCCCTCCAGCACGAGGCGGATTTCTAATTTGGTGGTTAGGGGACCGGCTTTGAGTGACTGAGGCCATGCCAAGGCTTTCCAACCAGATTCCAAAGGCAGGACATTGGGGGATTGCTGAGAATCTTTTGCCAAGGGTTTGGCACTCGGATGCAGGAGCAGTACCGCGGGATGCTTGTCCAGGACTTTTTTCCCGAGGTCAAAGATTTCCTCGAGTTTCAGAGGCTTTTTCCAATCCGTAACTCCGGCGGGTACCAGCATGGCGAAATGGGGCCCGGGTGACGTGTCGTTATGGTCATCACTGACTGGTTGGGATAACAGCCGCAGCGCGTAGGTGCCGGGAGGAATTTCCCGGGCCCTGAAATCACGCAAGGGCTTAAGAACTTCCAGCCAACCCAAGGTTCGACCAGATTCCAGCTCGGATAGAGTCAATCCATTGGCCACCTGTTCTGGTTCGGCCTGCGCTGGCCATTGAGCCAAAGGCCACAACCTGGCGACGGGAGTCTTTTCCCCGCTGATCCAGGTAAAAGCACTTGGGCCCAATTCCATCCGTGCCTCCGTCGGGATATCAACCGGCGGCCGTTGGTCATATTTTTCAACCGTTTGGGCGGTTGCCAGCCAAAGGAGGAAAGCAAGCATCAGGCGTCCCCGGTTTCAACTTCTTCAGGTGTGGTGGGGTTTAGTGGCCGTCGGGCCCATCGCAATTTGGCCGAACGCGATCGGGGATTGGAGGTCCGCTCCTCGAAGCAGGCCCGGATAGGCCCTTCACAGATTTCAGAGTATTTGCCCTGGCGCAAACCTTGTTCGAAGGCGGCCTTTACCAACCGATCTTCCCCCGAATGAAAACTGAGAATAGCCAGAGTGCCCCCCGGTGCCAGGAGGTCGGGAGCTACCCTGAGCAGGTGTTTGAGGTTGGCGATTTCCCGATTGACCATGATGCGTAGGGCCTGAAAAACCCGGGCGGCTGGATGGGTCTCCCATTTTTTTTTGCCCTGGCGAAGCCGCCATTCACCCGGATTTTGAGCTGCGCCGGTGCCCTGATGCCATTTCAGGCAGAATTCGGCCAATTGAGTGGTGGTTTGAAACGGTATGGCCCGGTGGGAGTTCAGCATGGCCCGGGCCATGGGGCCGGCCAGGGGTACATCACCGAATTCCTCCAGCCCACTGGCGAGTTCTTCCGCTGAGATGGATGTCAGCAGAGTTTGCGCGCTTTCGCCGCGACTGGGGTCCATGCGCATGTCCAAGGGGCCTTCACGCCGATAGGAAAAACCCCTTTCCGGCTGGTCGATCTGCATGCTGCTGATGCCCAAATCAGCCAGAATCGCATCCATGGCCTGCAACCCATATTTTCCCATGGCCTGACCGATTCCGGCAAAGTTACCTGTTTCAACCAACAGTCGGTCGCCCAACCCGGCATCCTGCAATCGGGTATGGGTGATTTGGGCTTGTTCGGCATCCAAATCCATGGCCAAAACGGAGCCATTCGCACCGACTGTCCTGAGAAAATGTTCCGTGTGGCCCCCGTGGCCCAGCGTCAGGTCGGCGACGTGGTGGCCGGATTTCAATTGAAAGGCATGAAGGATTTCACCCACCATGATAGGCCTATGGGCCCCTTCCGGTGTGCTGCGCCTGGGGCCTTGGCCCCTGTATCCTGATGAACGTGCCATGAAACCATTGTAACCCGAAGAAGCCTGATTTTTGATGTTTGGGGAATGGAATGAATGCCGCGAGTAGCAACTGGTCGGGCAACCTGAAGGCTGTTTTGTGGGACCTGGATGGAACCCTCATTGACTCCTACCCCGCCATTACCGCCAGCGTGAACCATGTGCGGTCTGAGTATGGATTGGGTTCGATGACTTTGGAAGCTGTCCGGGCATGCGTAGGGCACGGGGTGATTCATTTGATGACACGAACCGTGCCGGGATGCGATCCCGATCAGGCCCGTTTGATCTATTCGGCCCACCATGAAAAGACATTGAAATCCGGCACCAAGCTGTTGCCGGGGGCTGATTCCATATTGAGTGGCCTTTGGGGTCGGGGGGTTCGTCATGCGGTTTGCAGCAACAAGCCCAGGGCGTTCAGCGCGCAGTTACTGGAACATCTGGGGATTGCTCGCTGGGTGGATGTATTGCTGGGTCCGGAGGACGTTGGTGCTCCCAAGCCGGCGCCGGACATGCTGATTTTGGGATTGGAAAAATTGGGGTGCAGAAAAGAGGAAGCCCTTTTTGTGGGGGATATGACCGTGGATATCCAGGCGGCCCGTTTGGCGGGATTACGGGTTGCGGTGGTGGCTACCGGTTCGGATACCGTGGATAAACTAAAGGAAGCAGGGCCAGATATCTTTGCGATGGATTTGCAGGATTTGGACCATATATTGGGGGCCTGATTTAAACATGCCAGTCCGGTTTGTTTGCCTGAAAGGTCGTTTGGGTTGACATTTACGAAGGGTTTCTGGGTTTCAGAAGGAAATCGCCTTGTCATCCTCTGTATTGCACCGGTTGATCGTCACACGCGGCACCGATGAGGGCAAGCAGTTCCGCCTCGATTCGGTGGAAGGCGTGAAGCTGTTGATGGGTCGGGATCCGGCCGCCAAGATTCGTCTTTCCGACACCGAAGTATCCAGACGACACGCGGAACTCACCTTCGGGTCGGAGGGATATCGGCTGCGAGACCTGGGCAGTGCGAACGGGTCGCTGGTCAATGGTCGAGCCATCCAGGATGTCCTCCTGGTTTCGGGTGACAGAATCCAGTTGGGGCAAACGCAGTTGGTCTATGTGGGCGCAGGGCAGGGCAAGGCGCCACCCGGCCTTTTGGCGGAGCGCATCAGCCAATTGGCCCGCAAGAGCGAGGGGAACATATCGGGGACGGTAGTAAGCCGCATGGCGGCCGAGGAGGGTGATCGCCTGCTGCGCGGTGGCGGTGAGGGGGAAGGGGAATGGCTGAGGCGCTCCCTAGCGAATCTGGGTGTGATGTATGAGACGGCCAGCGCCATCAACCACATCCTGGATTTGGATGAAATGCTGGCCAGGATTTTGGAGTTGGTTTTCCGCAGCATGGATGCGGACAGGGGCTGTGTGCTGCTCTCGGATTCGGATGCGCCAGATCCACAATCGGCGGCTGCTTTCTCCCCGAGGGCTGTGCGTTGGCGCGGAGGCTTGCACGGGGCTCCGCCCCCCGGCGTGGAAGGATTGGCAGTATCCCGGACCCTGATGGAGCAGGTGCTCAGCCGGAAGGAAGGTGTGCTGGTTTCGGATGCCGCCAGTGACCAGCGCTTCCAGACCGCTCCCAGCATCGTTCAGTCGCGGGTGAGGGAAATACTTTGTGTGCCCATGAAAGGTCGGCATGAGGTGCTGGGACTGCTGTATGTAGATACCACCCGGGACACCGCTCCCTCCGATTGGCTGAAAGCCACCCCGCCGGAGCCGGCCTTCCAGGAGGACCACCTCAAGCTGGCGATGGCGATCGGCCACCTGGCCGCACTGGCCGTGGAGGAAAACAGGAATCACCACGCCCTCTTGCAGGCGGAGCGGTTGGCGGCCGTGGGAACCGCCATGGCCTCCCTCTCCCATCACATCAAGAACATCCTGCAAGGCCTGAAAAGCGGGACGGAGATCATTTCGGTTGGCCTGGATGCCGGGAATCTGGACATGGCCCGGCAGGGATGGAAAATCATGGACCGCAACCAGCAGCGGATTTACGACCTGGTGCTGGACATGCTGTCGTATTCCAAAGAGCGGGAACCGGTCGTCGAGCCCATGGATTTGGCCGCGGTATTGCGAGATGCCTTTTCCTTGGAGCATGGTCGGGCCAAGGACAAAGGGGTGGTTTTGGAACTGGAGGGTGCGGAAGGGGCGCAGCCCATGGAGGCAGACGCCGAGGCATTGCACCGTTTGCTGATGAATTTGATCGGAAATGCGATCGATGCGACCTCCCATCTGGAGGACCAGAATGGGGAGCCGATTCCTGGCCGGGTGCTGGTTCGCCTTTCATCGGAAAGGCCCGCTGGGGAGCCCATGGATTGGGTGCGAGTGGAGGTGGAAGACAACGGCCCGGGCGTTCCCGAAGAAATGCGCCGAGAAATTTTCAAGCCGTTTGTCAGCACCAAAGGTTCAAAGGGAACGGGCTTGGGACTACCGGTCAGCCGCAAAATTGCCCAAGAGCATGGGGGAGACCTGCTTTTACTAACCAGTGAGCAGGGCACCGGCTGCCGATTTGTGTTGAAACTTCCCTCCAGAGCACCGGCTTCTGCAACAAAAGGCTTGGGGGGAGCCACCATTGTTCAAAACGGTGGATTTTTGGGATTAGCCGGTGATCACCCATAGTTGTTGATTTGCTGCAAGTGATTGCTGTGTTGATGTTTACGGCCAGCCTGTTTGGATTATTGCGCCCTTTGCCCGGAATGGAAAACCGGTTCAGCCTAGCCAGCCGAAAAATCAAAGTAGCATCCAAACCCCAACCTACAATAGGGTTGGGGAAAGTTACGCTCTTTCGGTGCAGAGAATTTTTGTATGAGTCGTGCCACCGTGGCTTCCGCGATGAATCGCGAGATCATCGAGTCGACTTACCAGCAGTGGAGATTGGATCCGTCCTCGGTGGACGCCTCCTGGTCGTTCTTCTTTGAGGGATTTGAAGCGGGTTTGGCCGCTGTGGTGGCACCCGGTCAGGAGACGCAAAGCCCACCCGCTGGTTTATCCCAGGGCAACGGTGGCGACAGTCGGGATGCGCGCGATCATCTGGGAATTTCCCGGCTAATCCATCGTTACAGAGATTTGGGTCATTTGGTGGCAGACCTGAACCCTTTGTGCCCAGCACCCGATAAAAACAACCCGCTTCTTGCCATTGAGCAATTCAACCTGAGCCGGGAAGACCTCGGCCGCCAATTCGACTGCAGCGGTTTTTTCGGATTGGGCCGGGCCACCCTTGCTGAACTTCTGGCAGCGCTGCAGGAAACCTATTGCTCAACCATCGGGGTGGAATTCACTCACCTGCAAGACCCTGAAATGCGTCGCTGGCTGGCCCAACGCATGGAAGTGCGACGCAACAAGGGTGATTTCAACCGGGACCGGAAAATTCTGGTGCTTTCTCAACTCCTCGCCGCAGAGCGTTTTGAGGATTTCCTGCATCGGAAATTCATCGGCCAGAAGCGGTTTTCCCTGGAGGGAGGCGAAGCGCTGATTCCCCTTCTGGATTCCTTCATCTCGTCCTGTCCAGCCATGGGTGTGGGTGAAGTGGTTTTGGGGATGGCTCACCGTGGCCGGCTGAATGTTCTGGTCAACACCATGGGCAAACCGCTCGAGGAGGTGTTTGCAGAATTCGAGGAGAATTACGATCCATCCACCATCGGCGGTGATGGCGATGTGAAATATCACCTGGGGTATTCGAACGACCGCGCCTACGGCGGCACAAAAGTGCATCTGACACTTACCCCGAATCCCAGTCATCTGGAGGCTGTCAACCCGGTGGTGGAAGGCCGGGTTCGGGCCAAGCAGATGCGGATCACCGACCGTGAACGCAAAAAGGTTTTGCCTCTTCTGATCCATGGCGACGCAGCCTTTGCGGGCCAGGGGATTGTTGCTGAAACACTCAATCTTTCCGGGTTGCCCGGATACACCACGGGTGGCACGGTCCATCTTGTCATCAACAACCAAATCGGTTTCACCACGGTGCCTGCGGACGCAAGGTCCACCTTCCATTGCACCGATATGGCGAAGATCATTCAGGCG
Source organism: uncultured Gemmataceae bacterium (assembly GCA_963923355.1). Classification (GTDB taxonomy): domain Bacteria; phylum Planctomycetota; class Planctomycetia; order Gemmatales; family Gemmataceae; genus UBA6894. Next base: position 5,988 of record CAWUOE010000037.1, read on the forward strand.
CCCATTTTCCATGTGAATGGCGATGATCCGGAAGCTTGCGCTTACTTGGCCGAGCTGGCTCTGGAATTCCGCCAAACATTCAAGCGGGATGTGGTCATCGACATCGTTTGCTACCGGAAATACGGACATAACGAGGGGGATGAGCCGGCTTTCACCCAGCCGGTTATGTACGGGAAGATTCGCACCCGTCCCACTCCGCCCAAACTTTACGCTTCCCGATTGGAGGCGGGTGGGGTTATCGACAGCGGCATGCTTGGCCAGATGAGCGAGGAAGTGGAGGCCAAGATGCAAGCTGCCCTTGACCGGGAAAGGGGTGGGGCAACGCATTACAAAGGCATGCCAACATTCGAAGGAACCTGGAAGGGCATGACCAACCGTTTCAGTCATGATCCGGCCCCCACTTGCTTGCCGGTGGACCTGCTGGAGAAAGTGGCCGTTGGTGTGAGCCGTTTTCCCGAGACATTCCAACCCAACAACAAAGTGAGGGAGTTGTTGGCCAACCGGACCCGCGCCATCCTGGAGGACAAGCCGTTCGACTGGGGTGCGGCTGAAATGTATGCCTTCGGCTCGCTGGTTCTCGAGGGCACACGGATCCGCATTTCCGGACAGGATTGTCGCCGGGGCACGTTCAGCCACCGCCATGCCGTGATTTACGATGCCCGCGATGGCCATTCCTTTTGCCCGCTGGAGCATTTGTCCAGCGACCAGGAACGGTTCAAGGTGTACGACAGTTTGCTATCGGAAGCGGCGGTCCTTGGCTTTGAGTTCGGGTACTCCCTGGACGCGCCGGACTCCCTGGTGATCTGGGAAGCTCAGTTCGGGGATTTTGCCAACGGAGCCCAGTCGATCATTGATCAGTTTGTGGTGGCCAGCGAGTCGAAATGGAAACGTGACAGCGGGCTGGTGATGTTGCTGCCCCACGGGTACGAGGGACAGGGTCCCGAGCATTCCAGCGCGCGCATGGAGCGATTTTTGCAGCTATGCGCCGAGGACAATATCCAAGTTTTGTATCCGACAACGCCTGCCCAGATTTTTCACCTCCTTCGCCGGCAAGTCAAAAGGAATTTTCGCAAGCCTGCGGTTGTGATGTCGCCCAAGAGCCTGCTGCGCCACAGACTGGTACTTTCCACCCGCTCCGAATTGACCTCGGGTGGGTTTCAGGAAATCCTCGACGATCCCCGTAAGGTGGATCCGGCCGGAGTTCGCCGCTTGTTGCTCTGTTCGGGCAAAGTTTTTTATGACCTGCACGAGGAGCGCGAGCGACGGAATGTTGAGGATGTGGCGATCGTTCGTGTGGAACAGATTTATCCCCTGCACGAGGCCCGTTTGTCGGAGATCCTGGCCAGATACGGCAGGGCGGCAACTGTGGCTTGGGTGCAGGAAGAATCGCAGAACATGGGGGCTTGGTCATTCATGGAACCCCGTTTGCGAGCCATGGGTGTGAATGTCCAGTTTGTCGGGCGTGACGCATCCGCAAGCCCGGCCACCGGTGTCAAAAAGGTGCACGAGAAGGAACAAAAGGAATTGGTGGATCAGGCTTTGACCGGCAGCCTCACTCACTTGGTGCGGGCAAACGGTGCCAAGGCGAAACCTGGAGTGGCAGCAGGCACTCTGGAGAAGGTTGGCACCCGTACTGTTTGACCATCTTTCAAATCACTTCATGCTTCGTTGTTTTCCAGGAAGGAGGCGGGGGAGAATAGGGTGGTAGAGGCAGTCGAAGTAACCTTTACCCTTGTTTTTCCTCCCATGACCCTATGGCCATTGACATCAAGGTTCCCTCGGTGGGCGAATCGGTTTCCGAGGGCGTGCTTTCCCGTTGGCTGGTGAAATCTGGAGAGGCAGTCCGGGTCAACCAGCCCCTTTTCGAGCTTGAAACCGACAAGGCTTCCCAGGAGATCCCCGCACCAGCCAACGGTACGGTGGAACTTTTGGTCAAAGAGGGCGAGAAGGTTCCTGTGGGAGCGGTGGTGGCCCGTCTCACGGAGGGAGCGGTTCCAGTCTCTGGAACCCCTTCCGCCACACCTGTCCCTCCTGCCGCTGTTCAGACAAGTCCCATCCTTTCACCATCGGCCCAGAAAATGGCTGCCGAGCAGCATGTGGACCCCGCCACACTGGCCGGGACAGGAAGGGGCGGACGGATCATCAAAGAGGATGTGGCCGCGGCTGTGGCCCAAAGGGAAAAGCCGGAGGCGCGCCCTGTCACCCCGCCTGTTTCAGCAGCCCCGCCAATCGTTTCGGCCAATCTGCAGGTGCCATCGACCCAAGGGGCCCGGATGGAAAGCCGGACCCGGATGACAGCAATCCGACAGCGGATTGCGGAAAGGCTGTTGGCCGCCCAGCAAAACGCAGCGATTTTGACCACATTCAATGAGGCTGACATGTCGGCCATCATGGCCCTGAGGACCCGTTACAAAGATTCGTTCCAAAAACGGCACGGGGTGAGCCTTGGATTCATGAGCTTCTTTGTGAAGGCAGTGGTTGAGGCAGTGCGTGCTTTCCCTGCCGTCAATTCCCGGATTGATGGCAACGAGATCGTGCAGCCACATTTCGTTGACGTGGGGGTGGCTGTCAGCACGGAAAAGGGTTTGATGGTTCCGGTCTTGAGAGATGCCGACAAATTGGCTTTCGCACAGATCGAGAAAGGGATCGCTGAACTGGCGGTGCGGGCCCGTGATGGAAAGATCAGTGTTGCCGACCTCCAAGGTGGAACCTTTACCATCACGAACGGGGGGGTCTTCGGCTCGCTCCTTTCGACACCTATTCTGAACCCGCCCCAAAGCGGCATTTTGGGCATGCACACCATCCAGAAAAGGCCCGTGGCTGTGGATGACCAAGTCGTCATCCGGCCCATGATGTATCTGGCCCTGTCGTATGACCACCGGATCATCGATGGGCGCGAAGCGGTCGGATTTCTGGTGCGTGTGAAAGAATGCCTGGAAAATCCCGAGCGCCTGATGCTTGAGGTTTGATCCCCGCTAATTCAATGCCTGATCTGGACCAGACAGTCCCGATCGTGGAGTGGTCATATGCTGGATTTGGTGGTCATCGGCGGTGGCCCGGGTGGATATGTGGCTGCCATTCGCGCCGCTCAACTGGGTTTCAAGGTGGCCTGTATCGACAAGCGCGGGACCTTCGGCGGAACCTGCCTGAATGTCGGGTGCATTCCCAGCAAGGCATTGCTGGATTCCAGCGAACTGTACCACCTGGCCCAAGTCCGATTTCCCCGGCATGGTATTGGCGTCGGGGAATTGAAACTGGACCTGGCGGCAATGATGGCTCGCAAGGACAAGGTGGTACGGGAACTCACCGGCGGGGTCGCTTTCCTCCTCAAGAAAAACAAGATCGAGGCCATCACTGGTACTGCCCGGCTGACCAAGCCGGGTGAGGTGGTGGTCAAGGACGCCAGCGGGGCGGAACGGGCGCTAGCCTGCAAGAACATCCTCTTGGCCACCGGAAGTGAACCGATCCAAATCCCGGCGCTGCCGTTCGATGGCAACCATGTGATCAGCTCCACCGAGGCCCTGTGCTTGGATCGGGTTCCCGAACACCTGGTGGTTGTGGGTGGCGGGGTCATCGGTCTGGAGCTGGGTTCCGTCTGGCGGCGTTTGGGTGCCCGGGTGACGGTGGTGGAGTTCCTTCCCAAGATTCTCGGGATTTGTGATGGGGAAATTGCCGGTCTGCTTCAGAAAAGCCTGGAGAAAACCGGTTTTGAATTCAAGTTGGGGACCAAGGTCACCGGCCGACGAATCGACGGTGATCGAGTCATTTTGGAAGCAAAAAACCAGGATGGGAAAGTGGAGATTCCGGGGGACAAGGTTCTGGTGTGCGTGGGGCGGAAAGCATACACCCGCGGTCTTGGCCTTGAAACGATCGGCCTCGAGCCTGATCCCAGGTCCGGACAATTATCCGTGGATGAAAATTACCAAACCCGCGTTCCCGGTGTGTTCGCCCTTGGAGATTTGACCGCCGGACCGATGCTGGCCCACAAGGCCGAAGACGAGGGGATGGTTTTTGCCGAACGGCTGGCAGGCCAAAAATCCCATATGGATTTGGAGGCGGTGCCCAATGTGGTTTATACCTGGCCCGAAATAGCCAGTGTCGGGCCCACAGAGGAACAACTGAAGGCCAGGGGAACAGATTACAAGGTTGGGAAATTCCAGTTGCGTGCGAATGGTCGCGCCAAATGCATGGATGAGGATGAGGGGTTGGTGAAGGTGATTGCCGACCCGAAAACGGACCGGGTACTCGCCGTGCATATTTTCGGGCCCCGGGCCTCAGACATGATCGCCGAAGCGGTTCATGTGATTGAATTCAAGGGATCCAGCGAGGATATCATGCGGATCAGCCATGCCCATCCGACTCTTTCCGAAGGGCTACGGGAGGCAGCCATGGCTGTTCATGGCCGGGCAATTCATTCCTAGGGCCGTCAATCTTTCACAGACCGGCAAGGTTTGCCTGCCAGGATGATCCCCACCCGGTGTGGGCACTAATTCCAGCACAAATCACTTGCCAGCATTGTTCGGTGGCTTTTGCTCCTGAAGAATGCTGATATGTCATCGTTTCGCATTCACCCTGAACTGCTTGCCACCATCCTGCTGGGGATGGCCCTTGCGCCTTCTACTGTTGCGCAGCAGCAGGGTAATGTGATCCCACCTTTGCGCTTGGGAGAATCGCCAGAGCGGGACTTCCAATTGACTGTGCACGCCCGCAAGGTGCTTTCTGAAACCCCAGGCTTGAGCCACCTGAATGTGGGAATCCGTGTGCGCCGTGGAGTGATTTCGGTTTGGGGCCCGGTTCCCGACCAGGAAGCGGCCCGGAAAATTGTTGCCCGACTGGATTCCGTGAAGGGTATTTCAGGGATTGAGAGCGAATTGTATGTGGGTTCTGGCGGTGAAGGGGTTCAGGCCTTTGCGGTACCCTCGACCAAGGGCGAAGTCGCTACAGTGTCAGCTCCCCCGTCCGTTACGCCTCCTGCCATCCAACCCAAAGAGTTGACCCCGGAAAACCGTATCACCTCCCGGGTTTTGCGGATGGATAATGGTGCTTCAACCAATCCTGTTTCGCCGCCCGCTGCGAAATTGACCGGCAGCCTGGATAAACCCAAGTTCAACCCTGCTGTGCAAACAGTGGCTGTAGCTCCCGAAGTTCGCATACGCGAGTTGGTTCGCCTCCAGCCCAGTTTTGGATTGATCCGTTATCAACTGGATGGTGGTGTACTCGTCATTCAGGGCGGGGCCGACCCCGGACGGCAAATGGAGTTTGCCCAAGCCTGCTCCAACATCCAGGGGATCAGCCGGGTTCGGATCGATCCCCGTTAATCATAGCCAATTTCACCAGCAATTTTGCCAAACAGCCCGGCGTAAGTCCGGGCTGTTTGGCTGATTTGTATCGATTTTTCTATATGATGATCAGATATTTCAGTGACCGGATCCCTTGGGTAGCTTCTGGTGCCTTTCGCTGCATGGTTATTGGTGGGCTTGTTGGTCTGGTTGGGCCATGGGGTGATCCTGACCTGGAGCCACAATTTTTTTTACGGCCGGGTTCATAACAGGCGGTTGGCAGATTGTTTCCAGTTGGTGCACGGCTTTCTGTTGATCGCACCTCCCTTCCTTTGGTCTCAATTATCTGTTGGTTTTTTCAAGGAAGAGCCAAGCGGACTGTTGGATCGAGTGGCCCTGGTGCATGGTGCTTTTTGCCTTGCGGCCATCCCTTTTTTTTTACTGGTCACCGTGCGGCGTTGGCGAAGGCAGGTTCCCCAAGGGATCAGATTGGAAAACAGGGAACTGCTGGATTATGCCCAACTGCCAGAAAAACGCTTTGGCGGGTTGGGGTTAAGGAATTGGCTTGCCCACCTTTCGTTCAATGAAACCCTGCGTCCGGAGATTCTCGAATATTCCTTGGCCATAGCCGGAATACCGGCGTCATGGGATGGTTTGCGTTTATTGCACCTGTCGGACCTGCATTTCCACGGTACGCCGGAGAGGGAATGGTACCGCCTGGTTTTGGAACACTGCCTGCAGCAACAGCCGGATTTGGTGGTCTGCACCGGTGATCTGGTGGATGGTACCCAATTTCACCCATGGATCGCCGGGACTTTGGGCCGGCTGAAATGGAGGGAACATGGCTTGGTGGTCTTGGGTAATCATGATTCCTGGTACGGGCCTGAATACCTGCGGAAGGATTTGAAACGATTGGGTTTCAGGGAATTAGGAAACCGCTGGGAAGAGATTCAGGTACGCGGTGAACCCATGGTGGTGGGGGGAATTGAAACCCCATGGTTTGACGGGAATCCAGGATTCCAGGGTGCACCCGAGGGAGTCTTCCGCCTGCTTCTTTCCCACACACCTGATCACCTCAACTGGGCCAGTAAACATCAGGTGGACCTGATGTTTGCCGGCCATGTCCACGGTGGCCAGATTTGCCTGCCTGCCTTGGGGCCACTCGTGATGCCCAGCAGGCATGGACGAGCGCTGGACAGAGGATGGTTTCAGAAGGGTAAAACAAGGCTTTATGTGAGCAAGGGCTTGGGAGGAACCCATCCTCTGCGCTGGAATTGTCGGCCGGAAGTGATGTTGGTGACCCTGCGCCGCCTGGTGAGCGACCGATGACCGCGGAAGAAGTGATCCATCTTTTGAAGCTGGAGCCGTTGCCTGGTGAGGGCGGATGGTTTCGGGAAACTTGGAGGTCTGACGTCAGGGTTGCCCATCCCGCCCATGGTGAATTCCGCCCATTGGGGACCACCATTCTCTATCTGTTGCGAGTTGGAGAACGATCCAAACTGCATCGTTTGCCCGGACCGGAGATTTATTTCCACCAAGGTGGGGCACCCTTGGAAATTTTGCTGCTGGATCAGCCGGGGATTGAAGGAGCCCGTCAACTGGTTTTGGGGCCGGTATGGCAACCGGGTGCGGTCCAGCAGGTGGTTGTCCCTGGAGGAACCATTCAGGGGAGCCGGGTCGCCGGTGGGGGAGATTGGTCGTTGGTGGGGACCGCCATGGCCCCCGGTTTTGATTTCGCGGATTGGACTCAGCCTGATTTGAGGGAGCTTTTAGCTCGTTACCCGGATTGGGCTCGCACCATTCACGAACTGATTTGAAGGGTTTGGGCTCCATCGGCGATAAGCGCAAGGCCTGTCACCCAACCATTGAGCCAAAGCTCCCATGGTGTAAAATCAAAGGTAAGACTTGCCCCAAGATTCACAGGGCAAACAACTTCTGACGAACAAGGCCAAAATATTCAGCATGCCTGACGAAATTCAAGAACCAGATTCCGGTGTGACTGTCCTTCCCGAACAGATCACCAGGGTGGATCGTTTACCGCCTTACAACCTGGTGTTGCACAACGATCCTCATCACAGTTTCGCCTTTGTCGTTGCCGTGCTGTGCAAGGTTTTCAATTACCCGGTGGAAAAATCGCACCAACTGACGACAGAAGCACACGAAAAGGAACGGGCCATCGTCTGGTCTGGGGGCAAGGAATTGGGCGAACTGAAACTCGAGCAAATCACCACCTTTCATGAGGGTAAACTGGGGCCATTGGATTGCCATCTGGAACCCGGGGTTTGAAACCCCGTCATTTTTCTGAAGGAGTCAACCGGTGAATCTGGGCGTATGCAGTTGGTCTTTGCAGGTGGGTTCCATCGGGGAACTGAAATCCTTGATGGCCCAGGTTGGAATTCAATCAGTGCAAATCGCTTGTGGTGATCCCCACCATGCCTCCTGGGAGGAAGGGGATGATATGCCGAAGGCCGCACTGGCCGCTGGTTTGCTGATGACCGGAGCGATGCTCGGGTTTCCCGGTGAGGATTACACCACACCGGCAACCATTGAACAGACGGGCGGCTTTGGCAACCCCGCCACCCGGGCTGAGCGCATGGAACGATTGCGCTGGGCCCTGGACCGCACCCATGCCTTGGGTTTGAAAGACCTGATGATGCATGCCGGCTTTCTGCCTGAACCGGGAAGCCCCGACCGCAAGGCGATGCTCGATACCCTGGGCCGTGCCGCATCACTGGCGTCGGAAAAAGGAATCATATTGGCATTGGAAACGGGCCAAGAGAGCGCAAAGCTGCTTCGCCGCACATTGGATGACCTGGCTTGCCCGAACCTGAAGGTTAATTTCGATCCAGCCAACATGCTCCTTTACAACATGGGAGATCCCATCGAGGCTGTGGAGATACTCGGGCCGGATATCCGGAGCGTCCATTTGAAAGATGCTTTCCCACCCAAAGTGGCAGGGCAGTGGGGCCAGGAAGTGCCTCTCGGTGAGGGGCGCGCAAACATTCCCTTGTTTATCCAGACGCTGAGAAAAGTTGGTTTTGATGGACCTTTGTGCATCGAGCGCGAGGTGGGCAACCAGTCGGAGCGGGTGCGTGACATAGCCAAAGGATTCCGATTGGCCAAAGCCTGTCTGGAGAATTGAAGCCCGTGCCTTCCGTCAGCCCTTCCGGTGAATCCGGCTTTGTGATTGAGGCCAACAACCTTTGCCGCACCTATCGGGTGGGACAGAAAAAGGCAGGCCTTTGGGCCAGCATTCGCGGCTTGTGGAATGGTGAATCACGG